>CAITAM010000549.1 GCA_903890265.1 uncultured Pseudomonadota bacterium
ACGTAGCCGGTCAGTACCCCGTCGTCAACGAGCACGCGATCGCGGGTAGCAACGCCCTCCGAATCGAACGGGGCGCTGCCAAGCGCGCGCGGCAGGTGCGGCTGCTCCTCGATGCGCATGAATGCCGGGAACACCTGCGTTCCGGCCGCATCCAGCAGGAACGAACTCTTGCGATACTGGCTGCTGCCGCGGATCGCGGCCAGAAAATGGCCGATGAGTCCGCGCGCCACCTCGGGCACGAAGAGCACGGGAGCGCGGGTCGTGGCGAGGCGGCGCGCGCCGAGGCGCCGCACGGTCCGCTCGGCCGCTACCCGACCGACGTGGGCCGGTGGCTCGAGGGCCTCCCCGGCCCGCGCCGCGGTGTACCAGTAATCGCGCTCCATGGTCTCGCCCTCACTCGCGACGACCACGCAGGACTGGCTGTAGTAAGTACTCGGGAATCCGGCAAGGAATCCCTGGCTGTTACCGTACACCTTGAGGCCACGCTGTGCCGCGACCGACGCACCCTCGGAGTTCGTGATCCGGGGGTCAGTGGCAAGTGCCGCGGCTTCGCTCTCCTTGGCAATCCGGATCGCCGACTCGACATCAAGCGCCCAGGGGTGATCAAGATCGAGGTCCGGAATATCGGTTGCCTGGTCGGCGGGGTCTGGCAGACCGGCGTACGGATCCTCCGCGGCGTAGCGCGCCATGCTGACGGCCTTCGCGATGGTCTCGGCGACCGCCGGCCAGTGGAGGTCGCCCGTGGTGGCAGAGCCCTTGCGCTGCCCGAGGTAGACGGTGATGCCAAGGCCACGGTCACGGTGGTGCTCGAGTGTCTCGACCTCACCGAGGCGCACGGTGACCGACAGGCCGGAATCGACCGATACGCCGGCGTCGGCTGCCGTCGCCCCGAGGCGCCGGGCCTCGTCGAGCGAGCGGGTGATCAGTGACTCAAGCTCTGACTTGGCGGGAAATTCGCTCATGATCTGCCTTGGCGACGACTCGGGGCGCTAGTCTACCAACCTCGGGCGCGGCAGCGGCGAACGCCCGCAGTGGTAAAGTGGCCCGTCAGCGGTACAGGCAGGGACAGCAGTGAAAAGGCGGACTGACGACGAAGCCGATGCGGCGGCCGATCAGTATGACGGGCCGAGCAAGAGCCAGCGCAAGCGCGATGCGAGCGCGCTGCAGGATCTTGGCGTCGCGCTGACGGCCCTGCCCGAGGCCGAGCTCGACCTGCTGCCCCTGCCGGAGAAGCTGCGCGACGCGATCGACCTCGCCAAGCGAATCACGAGTCACGGCGCCCTGTTCCGCCAGCGCCAGTTCATCGGCAAGCTGATGCGAAATATAGATACCGCGCCGATCCAGGCGGCGCTGGACGCGAAAATCGAGGCGCAGGCCGAGGCTGCGCGTCATTTCCATCGCCTGGAACACTGGCGCGACCGCCTCATCGACGAGGGCGACGAGGCCCTCGGCGCGTTTATCGCGCGCTACCCCGCCGCCGACGGCGGGCAGCTGCGCCGCCTGGCGTCCGCGGCCCGCGCCGAGCGGCAGGAGGCGATCGCGAAGACCGCCCAGCGTGCACTGTTCAAGGCCATCCGCGCGGCCGGCGAGGCCAGTGCGGCGGCTGGCGAGGAACGGCCGCCGGACACGTCCGGCAGCAACGCGGCGAGCGACAACGAGGGTGATGCCTGACGGCCCGGCAGCGCGGCAGTCAGCCGGCGGCCCCGTGGTATCATCAGCCAATGACTGCACTGGTCGGCATCATCATGGGGTCAACTTCCGACTGGGAGACGATGAGCCATGCCGTGAAGATCCTTGAGGATCTTGGCGTCGCCCACGAGACCCGGGTCGTGTCGGCCCACCGCACACCCGACCTCCTCTTTGAGTATGCCGGCAGCGCCCTCGGGCGCGGACTCGAGGTACTCATCGCCGGTGCGGGCGGTGCGGCTCACCTGCCCGGCATGGCGGCCGCCAAAACGCGCCTGCCGGTCCTCGGCGTACCGGTGCAGTCGAAGGCCCTGAACGGCATGGACTCTCTCCTGTCGATTGCGCAAATGCCTGCCGGTATTCCGGTGGGCACCCTCGCGATCGGCGTGGCCGGAGCCAAGAACGCGGCGCTGCTGGCTGCCGCGATCCTTGCCAACAAATACCCGGAGATCGGCGCGCGGCTCGATGCTTACCGTGCCGAGCAGACCGCACAGGTTCTGGCACATCCGGATCCGCGCCAGCCACACCCGTGAAAATCGGCATCATCGGCGGCGGACAGCTCGGCCGGATGCTCGCCCTCGCGGCTCATCCGCTTGGCCTTTCACCCGTTTTCTACGAGCAGACGGCGGACACCTGTGCCGCGGCCGTCGGGCCGGTCAGCACCGGTCGGTTCGATGATCACGCGGCACTGGCGGCCTTCGCGGCGTCCGTGGACGTGGTGACGTTCGACTGGGAAAACGTACCGGTGGAGTCGATCCGGCCCTTGACTCGATTTACCCGGGTCAGTCCGCCCGCGGCGGCGCTCGAGCTGTCGCAGGACCGCCTGACGGAGAAAGACCTGTTCCGGCGCCTGAGGATCCCGACCCCGGGTTATGCCGCCGTCGACAGGGCCAGCGACCTTGCGCGTGCGATCGATCGGTTCGGCCTACCGGGCGTGCTGAAGACCCGCCGCTTCGGCTACGACGGCAAGGGACAGGCGGTGCTGCGCACGCCGGGTGAGGCGCGCGCAGGATTTCGGCGCCTCGCCGGCCAGCCGCTGATCTTCGAGCAGTTCGTGCCGTTTGAACGCGAGGTATCGCTCGTTGCGGTGCGCGCACGCAGCGGCGAAATCCGTACCTACCCGCTCGCCGAGAACGTCCACGAGCAGGGAATCCTGGCGTCGAGCTCGGCCCCATTCACCGACCCGCGACTCGCACGTGCGGCCAGCGCGCACGTACGCCGTCTGCTTGAGGAGATGGACTACGTCGGCGTGCTGGCGGTGGAGTTCTTCGTGCGCGCCGGCCGCCTGATCGCCAACGAGATGGCACCCAGGGTCCATAACTCCGGGCACTGGACCATCGAAGGGGCCGTGACCAGCCAGTTCGAGAACCACGTGCGTGCCATTGCCGGGCTGCCACTCGGCGATACCGCGGCTGTCGGGCATGCCGTCATGGTGAACTTTATCGGCCGCATGCCCGCCGCGGCCCGCGTGCTCGCCGTCCCCGGCGCGCACCTGCACGACTACGGCAAGTCGCCCCGACCCGGCCGAAAACTCGGCCATGCGACCGTGGTCGCCGCCAGCACGGCCGCTCAGGCCCGGGCGCGGCGGACGCTGCTCGCGTTGCGCCGTCGTTAGGCACGTGCCTCTCAGCCCGTGAGGACCGAGCCCCATGTACCTTGAGCTGTTCGGCCTAAAGGAACTGCCGTTCCGGCTCAGCCCGGATCCGCAGTTCCTGTACCTGTCGAAGCACCACGCCCGCGCCAAGACCTACATGGAATCGACCGTGTGGTTCACGGACGGCTTCGTCGTGGTCACGGGTGAGATCGGCTCAGGCAAGACGACGCTGATCGAGACGTTCCTGCGCGAGATCGACAAGGACGTGGTCGTCGCCCAGATCAACCAGACGCAGCTGTCGCCGATCGCGTTCCTGCAGACACTTCTCGCTCAGTTCGGTTTCGCCCCGTTCAAGATGAAGAAGGCCGAACTCCTCGCCACGATCAGCAACTTCCTCGTCGAACAGTACGCCGCCGGCCGCAAGGTGCTGCTGGTCGTCGACGAGGCGCAGAACCTGTCGAACCGCGTGCTTGAGGAAATCCGCCTGCTCTCCGGGATCGAGACGACCAAAGACAAGACCCTGCGCATCATTCTTGCCGGCCAGCCGGAGCTCAATGACAAGCTGCGGTCCCCCGAACTCGTGCAGCTTGCGCAGCGGATCCGCCTGCGGTTTCACCTGACCGCGCTGTCACGCACCGACCTGTCGGCCTACGTCCGGCACCGGCTGGAGGTTGCCGGCAGTGGCGGACGGGAGATTTTCACGGAAGACGCCCTGTCCGCGATCTATACCTACTCGGGTGGCGTGCCGCGGCTGATCAACACGCTGTGCGATACGGCGCTGATGAGTGCCTTCGCGGTCGAGAAGAACGTCGTCGACCGGGCCGTGGTCGAGGGCGCGGTCGAGGAACTGCAGTGGGTCGAGTTCATGGCGCGGACCAACCGGATGCCGGTCCTCGAGCCGCGGAATCTGCCCGCAGTGCCCCCGCCGGCGGGACCCGTTCTCGCCCGCCTTTACCTTGCCACCGAGGGCAGGACGGTCGCCGAGTACGAGCTGCGGACCGGGCGGTTCGTCATCGGCAGAACCTACGACAACGACCTGCAGATCGACTCCAAGTTCGTCAGCCGGCACCACTGCCAGATCTCGAGTGACACCGAGGAATCGGTCCTCGAGGACCTGAACAGCACCAATGGCGTCTACATCCGCAGCCGGCGCGTGCGCCGCCACGTGCTGAAAGACGGCGACGTGATCGTGATCGGGCGCCATGAAGTCATGTACGTCGATGAGCGGGTCATGCGCACGATCGCGACCAGCACCTCGAGCACCGGCACCCTGCGGGTGCCCCCCTCGCTGGCCGCCGCCGCGCCGGGCGACGTGGCCGAGCCCGGCGAGCCGCCAATCCTGCTGCCCAGCCCGCGGCCCGATCGCTGACAGCGTCCGGCCGGACCCCTACGGGGCGCCCCAGTCAGTGGCGGGACCGCTCGTCGGCAGCACGAGGCTGAAGGTCGACCCCACACCCACCTCACTCGCGACCTCGACCCGCCCGCCGTGTCGCGTCGCGACCGTGTGCACGAAGGCAAGGCCAAGGCCGGCGCCACCCGGATCGGACTCGCCGCCGTGCAGGCCCCGCGCGTAGCGGGTGAAGAGTGCGCCTCGCACGCTTTCAGGTATTCCCGGTCCCTCGTCGGTCACCGCCACCCGGCACTCCGGGCCCGAGCAGGTCAGCAGAATCCGCACGGTCGTGCCGGACGCGGAGAACTTCACCGCATTGCCGACAAGGTTGGCAACCGCCCTCGCCACGAGCGTGCGGTCACCGGTGACGAGCCAGGCCTGCGGCGGCGCGCGCCAGCCGATCACGATGCCGCGCGCCGCGGCGGCGGCCCAGGTCTCGTCGACCGCGTCCTGCACGGCGTCGTGAACCGCGAATTCGGCGAAGACCAGCGGGTCGAGCGCCTGCGCCCTCGCGATCGCAAGGAAGCCGTCGACCAGCGACAGGGTGCGCTGCGCAAGGGTCGCCAGCTGCTCGGCCAGCGGCCCGGCTGGCAGCGCCCGCGCCGGGTCGCGCTGCAGGACGGCGAGGCCGGCGAGCGACGATGCCGGCCCTTTCATGTCGTGCGACAGGAAGCCGATGACCTCGTCACGCTCGCGCTGCACGCGCCGCAGCTCCGTGATGTCCGCGAGGTCGATGATCGTGCCCAGACGGATGCCACCGTCGCCTGCGAACGGCACGACGCGCACGAGGAAGTCGCGCTCGAGCCGTGCGCTGCGCGTTTCCACGGCACAGGGCGCCGCCTCGCTCAGTGCCACAAAGTCGAGCCGCCCGCCCGTCAACACCTCGAGCAGCGTGGCATCCACGTGCCGGCCCTGCAGCCCACCCGCCCCGTCGGCCCCGATGACGCGAGTGGCCTCCGGGTTGGCGAGGACCACGCGCCCCTGGAGATCAACCACCAGTGTCGGGTCCGGGAGGCTCTGAACCGTATCGGCAAACAGCCGACGGACCGCCCGCAGCTCGGCGGCCGCGTCACGCACGAGGTCGATCTGGTGCTGGAAAGGATCGAGCCGCGCACCCACGGCCTCCAAGCGGGGCGGGCGCTTCAGTAACGGGAGCTCCTCGCCGCGCAGCGAGACGAACTCGGCCTCGAGGTAAGCCTGCGCCGCCTCGAGGCGGCGCCAGCTCCACAACGGATACAGCAGGACCAGCGCGACCAGCGGCTCGGCCGCCGGCCACCACCAGCCGGCGACACGGACGAGGCTGAACTCGAGGGCGAGCGTGCCGACGGCAAGGCAGGCGATGAGCACGAGCGACTGCCGTGGCCGAAGCCAGAGAAAGCCCCCGAACGCCAACAGCACCGGCAGCAGCCCGAGCGCCACGCGCGAGCCCTCACTGGCCGGACGAACGGCCTGCCCGGTCAGCAGCGCGTTGACGACACTCGCCGAGATTTCGACACCGGGCATCGGCACCCCGTACGCCGACTGTGGCGTCGCGTAGGCATCGGGCAGACCGAGGCCGGTCAGCCCGACGAGCACCACCCGGTCGTGCAGCACGGACTCCGGCACGCGCCCTTCGAGCACGTCGATGTAGCTGACGTGCGGCAGCGTGGCGGCCGGTCCGGCGAAGGGAATCAGAAACCGGTAGTCGCGGACCCAGGCCCCCGGCGCCGGCCCCGGTGACGGAT
>CAITAM010000550.1 GCA_903890265.1 uncultured Pseudomonadota bacterium
ATCTGCATCGCAAGTGCACGGGATACCTCGGGCGGTGGTCCGAGCGCGAGCACCGCCGCCCAGCGCTCGCGGGCGAGCGCCCGGTTGCCGGCGTTCAGCGCGACGATCCCGCCGTACCAGAGCGCACGCGGGTTCTGCGGATCGGCCTTGAGCGCATCCTCGAACAGCCCCGCCGCGCGGGCGTTGATGGTCTGCCCGTCCTGCATCGCGAGCGCCTCGGCAAGGCTCGTATCGACCTCGGCATCCTTACCGCCGGTCAGCGTGTAGGCGTGCTCGTAGGCCGCGATGGCGCGCGGAAAGTTGTTCAGCACGAGGTACGAGCGGCCGAGCATCTGCCAGCCGGCCACGTCGTCGGGGTGCTCCTTCAGCCGCTGCTCGAGCTTCGCCATCATGGCGCTCACGTCCGGCACGCCCGATGCCGCACCGCCGCTCGTCCAGTCGTAGCTCGAGAGCCTGCCGTAGAGCGCGAACGCCGCGAGCGGCAGCAGGATGCCGGCGATGACGGCGGCGAGCAGCGGCCCGCGGGCTCCGAGAGGACCCACGCGCAGCAGGGGCCGGACGACGAACAGCACCGCGAGCCCGGCCAGCAGGCCGGCGAGGATCAGGAACGCCGTCACGAGCCCGCACCGGGCTCGGTGTCGTCCGCCGCGAGCGGCCGTTGCGAGCGGCGAACGATGACCGCCACGACGGAACCCACGCCGATCAGCAGCAGCAGCACCGGCGATGCCCACAGGAGGTAGGTCCGCGCCGTGAGTGGCGGCTTGTAGAGCACGAAGTCGCCGTAGCGCGCGGTCATGAAGTCGCGGATCTCGTCGTCGGTCTTGCCGGCGGCGATCATCTCCCGCACGAGCCGCCGCAGGTCGGTCGCCATGCTGGCATTGGAATCGGCAATCGAGTTGCTCTGGCAGACCACGCAGCGCAGCTCCTGGGTGAGCGCCTCGTAGCGCAGCTGCCGGGGCTCGTCCGTGAAGGCCGGCGCCTCGTCGATGGCGAGCGCCTCGCCCGCCGTCGCGAGCGCGATCAGGAGCATGAGGCAGACCGCAAGGCGCCGGTTCACGGCGCCACCGCGGCAACCGCCGCCGTCCCGGCCTTCAGGTGAGGCACGAAGTCGCGCTCCCAGACGTCGATCGACAGCGCACCGACGTGCTTGTGTTTGATCTGCCCGTCGGCACCGACCAGAAACGTCTCCGGCGCGCCGTACACGCCCCAGTCGATGGCGACCCGGCCGTCATCGTCGCTGGCCACCACGCTGTAGGGGTTGCCGAGCGTGGCCAGGTAGCGGCCGGCAATGCCCCGCTCGTCGCGCCAGTCGAGGCCGACGAGCGGCAGTTCCGCGCGCCGCGCGATCTCGAGCAGCACCCCGTGCTCGGCCCGGCATTCGCCGCACCACGTGCCCCAGACGTTGACGAGATAAGGCCGGCCCGCAAAGGCTTCGTTGCTGACCATCACCGTCGGGTCGGCAAGGCTCGGCAGCCGAAACACCGGCGCCGGCCGGCCGATCAGCGGCGACTTGATCTCGTGCAGGTCGAGGCCGCGATGCTGGATCTTGTAGAGCGTCACGCCGCACACGCCAAGCAGCACCGCGAACAGCACGGCAGGTACCAGTGCCCGCGCCCGCGCCCCGGCCGCGTTCGGCGACGTCAGTTCCTCAGCCACGGGTCGGCCCCTCGGCCAGCGCGGCTTCGGCCGGCATCGCGGCCTTCGACGTCGCGGCGCGCCGGTAGCGGCGGTCACCGACGCTCAGCAGACCGCCGAGCGCCATCGTCAGCGCGCCGAGCCAGATGAAGCGGATGAAGGGCTTGTACTGCAGACGCAGACTCCAGCGGCCGGCGCCGAGGTCCTCACCCATCGCGACGAAGAGGTCGCGCGTCGGGCCCACCGCGATACCCGCCTGCGTCATCGGGTTCGTCTGCACGCGGTAGACGCGCTTCTGCGGGTGCAGCACGGTCACCTCCCGTGCGCCTTCGCGGATGGCGACAGTGGCCTCGACCCCGTCCCAGTTCGGACCGGTCACGGGCCGCGTGCCCACCAGCCGGAAGTCGTACCCGGCCAGCGTGTAGCTCTCGCCGGCGCCGAGCGAGATGTCGCGCTCGACCTTGTAGGTCTGCGCCACCGTCACACCGACCGTGAACAGTCCGAGTCCGAGGTGCGCCACCGACATGCCGAGCACGCCGAGCGAGAGGTGCTCGCCGCGTCGCCAGCGCGCGATCGGCAGCGACGCCGCCGACAGGCAGACGAAGGCACCGATCGCAAAGCCGAGCAGCGTGAGCAGGCCCGCGCGGCCAAAGCCAAGCCAGCAGACCAGCACCGCGAGCGCCAGCCCCGCCAGTCCCAGCGTGAGGAAGCGGTTTTGCAGCGCGCCGAGCCTTGCCTGCTTCCAGCCGGCGTGCATGCCGACACCGACCAAGGCCACGAGTGGCAGCATCGGGATCAGGAACGCGACGTTGAAGAACGGCGGACCGACCGAGATCTTGCCGAGCCCGAAGGCGTCCATGAACATCGGCATCAGCGTGCCGATCAGCACGACGCCGGCCGCGGCCACCAGCAGCGCGTTGTTGATGAGCAGGAACGACTCGCGCGAGACGAGCGCGAAGCCCGCGTCGGAACCGAGCGTGGGCGCGCGCCAGGCGTAGAGTATCAGCGAGCCGATGATGAAAAACGCCAGCAGCGCGAGGATGAAGATGCCGCGCGAGGGGTCGGAGGCAAACGCGTGCACGGACACCACGACGCCCGAGCGCACGAGGAAGGTGCCAAGCAGGCTGAGCGAGAAGGCAAACACCGCGAGCAGCAGCGTCCAGCTCTTGAACAGCCCGAGCTTCTCGGTCACCGCGAGCGAGTGGATGAGCGCGGTGGAGGCAAGCCAGGGCATGAACGAGGCGTTCTCGACCGCGTCCCAGAACCACCAGCCACCCCAGCCGAGCACGTAGTAGGCCCACCAGCTGCCAAGGGCGATGCCGATCGTCAGGAAGAGCCAGGCGGTCGTGGTCCAGGGTCGCGTCCAGCGCGCCCAGGCGGCATCGAGCCGGCCCTCGAGGAGGGCCGCCACCGCGAAGGCGAAGGCGATCGAGGTGCCCACGTATCCCGCGTACAGCATCGGTGGGTGCAGCGCGAGTGCCGGGTCCTGCAGCAGCGGATTGAGGTCCGCGCCGTCCGCCGCCATGGGCTGGCGGGCGAACGGGCTTGACGTCCACAGCAGGAAGGCCATGAAGCTCGTCCCGATCAGTGCGAGCACACCGAGGACCCTCGCCCGGAAGCGTTCGGGCAGGCTGCCGGAAAAATAGGCGACGGCCAGCGTCCATGACGACAGGATGAGCAGCCACAGCAGCAGCGAGCCCTCGTGCGCGCCCCAGACGCCGGCCACCCGGTACAGGAGCGGCAGCTGCGAGTTCGAATTGTGCGCGACGTAGACCACGGAAAAGTCGTGCGTGATGAACGCGTACGTGAGGCACGCGAAGCCGAGTGACACGAACACCCACTGGCCCGCCACGGCACCGGGGGCCACCGCCATCCAGGCGGACTGGCCGCGCCAGGCGCCGACGAGACCGAAGAACGTCGCGGTCAGCGCCATCAGGAACGCGAGCACCAGCGCGAAATGACCGAGTTCGGGAATCATGTACCGCCACCTTCCGCGTTCGGTTTGTGCTTCAGCGACTGGGCAACCTCGGGCGGCATGTACTTCTCGTCGTGCTTGGCCAGCACCTCGTCGGCGACGAACACCCCGCTCGGGTCAAGTTTACCGTGCGCAATGATGCCCTGGCCCTCGCGGAAGAGGTCGGGCAGCACGCCGGCGTACTGGACCGTGACATCCCTGTTGAGGTCGGTGACCACGAAGCGCACCTCGAGCTTGCCGGGTTCGCGGTGCAGGCTGCCTTTGGTGACGAGGCCGCCGACGCGAAAACTCCGGCCTCTGGGCACTGCACCGTCGGTCACCTGCGTCGGATTGTAGAAATACGACAGATTCTCGCGAAACGCGAACGTGGCGACGGTGGTGGCGGTCGCCACGCCGACCAGTATCCCGCCCACCAGCAGCAGGCGCTTGCGGCGCGGCGTCACGAGCGCTCCCCGCCGTCGTCGCTCGCCGCGCTCTCAAAGCGGCGCCGCGCACGGGCCTTGGCGGCTTTGAGCGCGCCGAGCGCACCGGCGAGGTTCGCGAGCATCACGACGCACCACGCGCCGTAGGACGACCAGACGTACGGCGCATAGCCACCCATCGCCAGAAAGTCGGCAACGCTTCGTTCCATCACGCCGCCCCGACGATGGGTCGCAGCCACGACGCCGTCCGCTCGCGATCGATGATCTCGGCCCGCAGCCGAACGCAGAGCAGCGCCGCGAAGAGCAGCGTGAACCCGAGCAGCGACGACAGGAGCGGCCAGAGCATGGAGCCCGGCATCGACGGTCGCGCGAGCTTCATGACGGTCGAGCCCTGGTGCAGTGAGTTCCACCACACCACCGAAAAATGGATGATCGGGATGTTCACGACGCCGACGATCGCGAGCACGGCGCTCGCCTGGTCGGCGCGCGCCCGGTCGTCAAAGGCACCGCGCAGCGCGAGGTAGCCGAGGTAGAGAAAGAGCAGGATCAGTTCGGACGTGAGGCGCGCGTCCCAGGTCCACCACGTGCCCCACATCGGCTTGCCCCAGAGCGACCCGGTCAGGAGCGCGAGAAAAGTGAAGCTCGCACCGATCGGCGCCGCGGACGCCGCCACCGCGTGCGCGACCTTCATGCGCCAGATCAGGCCGACGGCGGCCGCCACCGCCACCGTCACGTAGGCGAGCATCGACAGCCACGCGCTCGGTGCGTGCACGTAGATGATCCGAAACGCGTCCTTCTGCTGATAGTCGGGCGGCGCGAGCACGAGGCCACCGTAAAAGCCGTAGCCGATGAACAGCGCAGTGAAGAGCGCAAGCCACGGCAGGAACGCACCGGAAATGCGGTACACGTGCGGCGGCGAGGCGAGACGGTGGAACCAGGTCCAGGTGGCCAAATCCTTACTCCAGACAAATGCGCACGGCCGCCGCGACCGCGAGCGGCGCGAGCGTCACGGCGAGGATGAGCATCGCGAGCAGGAGCCACAGGCCACCCGCCGCCGAATCGCCGCGGACCGCCTCGTCGGTCGCGCGCGCACCGAAAATCAGTACCGGCATCACGAGCGGCAGGACGAGCAGCGACAGGAGCACGCTGCCGCGCCGGCCGGCGAGTGTGAGCGCCGCGCCCACCGCCCCGACGAACACGATGACGCCCGTGCCGAGCGCAAGGCCGAGCATCAGCACCGGCAGCGCGGCCGCCGGCACCGACAGCGACGACGCCGCGAGGGGCGCCGCCAGCACGAGCGGCACGCCGACCAGCAGCCAGTGCGCGAGCACCTTGGCCGCCACCAGCCCCGCGAGCGGTTGCCCGGCCAGCACGAGCTGCTCCAGCGTGCCGTCGTCCAGGTCAGCCCGGAACAGCCCCTCGAGACTCAGCAACGAGGATAACAGTGCCCCGACCCAGACAACACCGGGCGCAATGTTCCTCATTAGCGACGGTTCCGGGCTGAGCGCGAGCGGAAACAGGGTCGTGACCATCAGAAAAAAGGTCACCGGTTGCAGCAGTTCGCCGACCCGGCGAACGCCGAGGCGGCATTCGCGGCCGAACACCCGGGCGGCGGCCGACGGCAGGGACACGGGATCCCGCGCGCCGCTCATGCGAGCGCCAGCCGCCGGGTGCGCCCGCCGAGCGGCACCTCGCTGTGGGCGGTGAACACGGCGAGGCCGCCCGCGTCGACGTGATCGGTGATGAGCCCGGTCAGGATGCCGACCGCCGCGACGTCGAGGTTCGTGAACGGCTCATCCAGCAGCCAGAGCGGCGCGCCGGACAACGCCACGCGCGCCATCGCGACGCGCCGCCGCTGCCCGGCGGACAGCGTGCGCAGCGGTGCCTCCGCCCGGCCGGCCAGACCCACCCGGGACAGCATCGCCGCGAGCTCCGCGTCGTCGGCCGGGCGGCGGATGCGGGTGAGGTAGTGCAGGTTCTCGCCGGCGGTCAGGTCGGCCTTGAGGCCGTTGTCGTGGCCGAGGTAGGCGGTCGCGCCCGCGTAGCCGTCGGGATCCGCCGCAATCGGGCGTCCGCACCAGCGGATCGACCCCTCCTCCGGCCACAGGAAGCCGGCCAGGGTCCGCAGGAGCGTCGTCTTCCCGGCGCCGTTCGGCCCGGCGAGGTGCACCGCCTCGCCCGCACGGACGGCGACGCTGACCGCGCGCAGGACGTGGCGCTCGCCACGCCACAGGTGCAGCCGGTCGGCCTCGAGCACGGCGTCAGGTGGGTACACGCGGACAGGAAACGGCTCGCATCTCCCCAGTGTACCCGAGCGCCACCGCGGCACGACGGTCTCAGCTGTGGATGAAGCGCTCGAGGTCCTCGATCTGCTGGCGCTGCGTCTCGATCACGGCCTTGACCAGGTCACCGATCGAGAGCACCCCGACGACGGCGCCGCCATCGACCACCGGCAGGTGGCGAATGCGGTGGCGGGTCATGAGTTCGAGGCAGGCGTGCACGCTGTCGCCGCGCCCGACCGTGATCACCGGCGAACTCATGATCTGCCAGACCGGGGTTTCCGCCGAGGAGCGGCCGAGCAGCACCACCTTTCGGGCGTAGTCGCGCTCGGAGACGATGCCTTTGAGCTCGTCGCCCTGCAGGACGAGCAGCGCACCGACGTGCCGCTCGGCCATGAGGCGTATGGCCTCGAGAACCGGATCCTCCGGCGCAATGCCGAACACCGCGCCTCCCTTGCCCCGAAGTACGTCCGCTACACGCAGCATCCGACCTCCCAGGCCCGGCAGTCCGCGGACCGGCGCCAGTCGCCGGCTCGGCCGGGCACCCGGTGAGTGTGCGCGGCTTCATCGCCCGCGTCATCTGCCCTCGGGCGTCAGGGTCACGGGCGTGCAGCGCCCTAGCCGCCAGCAGCCGCCCGGGGCCGGCCCCCGCCGTGTCAGTAGATGCCGACCGACAGGCCCGCCGCGAGCGCGAGCCCGAGCTCGCAGGCACGACCGACGCCCGCGTCGTCGGGCTCGCCCACGAGCAGCACCGGTTCCGCGACTTCGCTCCAGCCGTAGCCACGCGCAATCCGCTCCACGCCGCGGCAGGTGCCGGTGCCGTCGGTACCGGCGGTGACGACGAGGCCGTAGCGCAGGCCAGGCGTCTTGCCCTCCACCGGATAAAACGTCCGGTCGAAGAAGTCCTTCAGCGCCCCCGACATGTAACCGAAGTGCTCCGGGGTCACGAGCAGCAGCGCCTCGGCCTCGAGGAGGTCCTCGGCAGTCGCGAGCAGGGCCGGCCGGACCAGCAGCGTGACATCCGCGACGTCGGCGAGTACCGCGGCCTGGATGGCGGCCACGAGCCGCGCGGCCCGCCCGCCGGGCCGCCCGCCGTGCACGAGCAGCAGCCGGCGCACGTTCAGCCGCCCGCCCGCCTGACGGTGTAGCCGCGCCGGCCGAGCTCGGCCACCAGCGCGTCACGGTGCTCGCCCTGCAGCTCGATCACGCCGTCCTTGACCGTGCCGCCGGTGCCACAGCGGGCCTTGAGGTCCTTGGCGAGCGCGGCGAGCTCGGGGTCCGCGAGACCGAGTCCGGTGACCAGCGTTACGCCTTTGCCACCACGACCCTTGGTCTCCCGTGACACGCGCACGACCCCGTCACCCTTTACGACGGCCGCGGCCGCACGACCGCAGGTGCAGGCGGAGACGGACCGACCGCAGGCCGGGCACAGGCGACCGGCGTCCGTGCTGTAGACGAGGGCGCCGCGGACGAATCGCGCATTGGGCATCGCCTCATTATCGCACGGGTGACGGGTCGAGCCAGCGCCGCACCGGATACCCTACAATCGTGGCGGTCGCTGCCCCGGTGGCGAAATTGGTAGACGCAGCGGACTTAAAATCCGCAGGCCGCAAGGTCATGCCGGTTCGAGTCCGGCCCGGGGCACCACACACGGATAAGGACCGAATCGCATGGACCGTCGCGCCCTGCTCATGGGTCTCGCCCTGCCCGGCCTCGCCACCGCCGGCGCGCCGCAAGCAGCGGGCACCCCCGCTGCCCGCCGACCCGGCGCACCGCGCCTCGAGTTTGCCTACGAGGCCACCGTCCTTCTCGCGCCGGACGTGATGCACGGCCGGACACCCCTCGGCACACGCACGCGGGCACCGATCACGGGCGGCACCTTCGCAGGTCCCCGGCTCAAGGGCACCATCGTCCCCGGTGGCGCCGACTGGCAGCTGCTGCGCGCCGACGGTTACCTCGTCCTCGAGGCCGACTACTTCATGACGGCGAGCGACGGCACGCCGATCCGCGTGCACAACAAAGGGCTCTGGCACAGCCCGACCGGCGACTGGCCGGCCGACTACGCGCTCACGACGCCGGAGTTCGAGGTGGCGCTCGGCCCGCACGACTGGCTGAACCGGCACGTGTTCGTGGGTACCGTGGGTCCGGTCGCTGGCAACGCGCTCGCCGTGCAGATCACGGTCTTCAGCGTGCTGCCCGGCTGAAGCCAGGCGGCGTCGCCCGGCCAGCGCGACGCGCATCGGGTGCAAGGGCCAGACGACAGGTAGCACGCCATGACGAGCCCATCCCGGTCCGCCCCGCACCGCCCAGCCCGCCCGGCACCACGCCGTGCCGGACTCGTCCTTGCGCTCGCCGGCTGGCTGCTGGCGGCGGCGGTGCCGGCAGCCCCGGCACGCGAGCCGCCGGCCGCGCCCTCGCCGGGGTTCACGCGCGGCTCGTCCCGACTTCCGGTGCGGCACGCGACGGCACTGCTGCACGAGCTCGAGTACGACGGCGCGCGCGGCATCGACCGGCTGCTCAGCACCCTCGAGGCGGACTGGGCGCTCGTCGGGCACCGCGACCCGACGGCTGGCAACTCAGCCCTATCGGCGCCGCTCGTGCGGGTCACCCGGATGCCGCGCGGCAGCGTGCCCTGGCAGGCGCAGATCTACCAGGCGGTCGCGAAGGACGCGCTGACCGACTACCGCCGCCGTCAGGCCCGCGATCCGCGGGCGAGCGATGCGGATCTCGAGCGTGAAACACCGGACTGGGAGCTCGAGCACGTCTGTGGCGGCTCGCTGGTGGCACCCGGCTGGGTGCTGACCGCGGCGCACTGCGTGCTGCCACCGGCCGTCGAGCAGGACGCGGCGCCGATGCTGCGCGACCCGGCCGATTTCGAGCGCCGGCGCACCGAGCTCACCGTGTCGGCGCGCTCGCACGTCACGCTTGCCCGCTGCATCGAGGCACGACTCGTCCGCGAGCCGTTCCGGGTCCGGCTCGGCGCCTACGACCTGTCCCGGGACGAGGGCGTGAGCTACCCGATCGACTGCGTCGTGCTGCATCCGGACTGGCACGGCGACAGCATGTTTCACGGCGACATCGCTCTGCTGCACTTCGACGAGCGGGCGCCGGTCGCGCGGGCGGCGGCGACCGCGAGCACGCCGCCGGCGTCGGTCGGGTCGGTCGCGCCGATCGCGCCGATCGAGATCGACCGCGGCCCCGACCTGGAACCAACGCGCAACGTGCACGTCTACGGCTGGGGCAAGGTCGAACCGCGGGTCGGCATTGACCCGTCAGCGGTGCTGAACCGCGTCGACCTCACCGTGCGGCACCGCTCGGCCTGCGTCCACGAGCTGGACGCGCGCGAGCAGGACGTCGACGAGCGCGTGCTGTGTGCGGGCTCTGACGTGACCAAGACGTGCCTCGGCGACAGCGGCGGCCCGGTGGTTGTCGACGACGCGGGCCTGCGCCGGCTGGTCGGCATCGTCAGCTGGGGCGACGCCGACTGCGAGGCCGACCGCAAACCCGGCGTCTACACGCGTGTCAGCCCCTACGCCGCCTGGATCGACGAGGTGACCGAGTTCCGGCCCGCGCCCTGACGCGCGCGCCGTGGCCCGCAGGCCACGGCACGGACGCGCGGTCAGCCCTTGCCGCCCGGCAGCTTGCCCTGCGTCGTGTCCGCGTCATCGATGCGCAGCGGGCCGCCCTGGGGCGCCTTGTCGGCGGCTGCCGGCGCCGGACGCGCGGCCGGTGGCGGCGGCGCGTGGCCGCAGCCCGCCAGCACCGTCAGTCCGGCCAGCGCCGTAGCGGCCAGCATCAGTCGTCGAATGGTGATCATCGTCGGTCCCCTTACGTGTTGGCTGTTCGTCGTCAATGCATCGGCCATTGTGCGCCCGTCGCCGGTCGCTGCCGTCAGGTATCCGCTCAGGCGTGCACGTCAAAGCCGAGATCGCGCGCGAGCGCCTGGAAATCGGCCCGCCCGCGCAGCGGATCCAGCAGCTCGTCGTAGGCGAGACTCGTCAGGCCGCCATCAAACAGATTCCGCGCGCGGTGCAGTGCCACCATCGCCTCGTCGGGCCTGCCCCACTGGGCGAGCACCTCGGCCTGCTGGTAGAGCGAATCATCGCCCGCCTCCTGCTTGAGGGTGGCAAAGGCCGTGTCGGCCGCCGCCGCGTTACCGACCCGACGCTCGACGACGGCAAGCCCGGTAAAACGGGCCAGCGGCAGCGCCTCGCGCAGGCAGGCCTCGCGCGCCTCGCCGGTGCGACCGAGGGCCAGCAGTGCCCGCGCCGACTCCCAGTGCTCGCCGGCGTACTTCGGATTGAGCTCCAGCGCGCGCTGGTGCGCCACCAGCGCGTCCGCGTAGTGGCGCGCCATGGCGTGAACGTAGCCCGCATCCGCCTGGACCACCGGATTCAAAGGATCGCGCTCGAGCGCGCGGCTCATCGCCGTCGCCGCCTCCGCCGCGCGCCCGGTCTCGGCCGCAAACACCGAGTACACCGCGAGCACGTGCCCGTCGCCACCGCCGAGCTGGTAGGCGCTCTCGTACGGCTCGCGGGCACCGCGCAGGTCGAGCCCGACACTGCGCACAAAGCCGAGCGCGAGGTGCGCCGGCGCGCAATCGGGCGCGAGCTCGATCGCCCGGCGGGCCGCGCGTTCGGCCTCGGCGATCGTCTGGCGACGGTCGACGCCGCCGTAGCGGTTGCTGATCGCGACGAGGCACTGCGCGCGCGCGGCGTGCGCGAGCGCGAACGCCGGATCGGCAGCGAGCGCGGCCTCGTAGGCGAGCAGCGCTGCCCGATCGTCATCGTCGGCATTGGAGAGCGCCCGCCCGCGCAGGAAGGCCTCGTAGGCACCGACCACCGACGTGCCGCCCGGCGCGCTGGTCGGCGCGCCCGCCGTACCACCGCGCAGCGCGTCACCCAGCGCGGCCAGGACGGAGCTCGCGATCTCGCGCTGCACGGCAAACACGTCATCGACCGGGCGATCGAACGTCTGGCTCCACAGACTGAAGCCCGTGCGGCCGTCGACCAGTTCCGTGGCAATCCGAAAGCGCGAGCCCGCGCGCCGTACGCTGCCCTCGAGCAGCGAGGAAACGCCGAGCGAATTGGCGATCGTCACGGCGTTGGAGTGACCGTCCCGAAACGCCTCTGACGACACCTGGGCGATGACCCTGAGGTTGCGCACCCGGACGAGTGCCGCGCGCACCTCGGCGGAGATGCCGTCCGAAAAATACGCCTGGGCCGGATCGCCACTCAGGTTGGTGAAGGGCAGCACTGCGATGGCATTCGCGGCCAGCCGTTCGCGCTCGGCCGCGGTGCGGTGCCACAGGTAGGCGCCGGCACCGGCCGCGGCCACCGCGAGCGAGCAGCCCGCGGCAAGCAATGAGCGACGGCTGAGGGGCGCGCCGGCGGCGACCGCCGGCGGCGCCACCGGCTCGCCGTGCAGCGCACTGACCGAGGCCAGCAGCGCGCGAACGGGCGCCGTGACAGAGCGGCGGTCCCAGCCGGCGAGGTTGATGAACAGGTGCTGGCGAAAGCCGATCGGTGGCTCGACGCCGTCCAGCGACACCGGCACCAGGCGGTTGCGGTCACGGCCGTGCGTTGCCTCGTCGCGCACCCAGTGCGACTGCAATGACGCTCGCGACCAGAGCACGACGACGACCCGCGCGGACTCGAGCGCCCGTTCCGTCGTGCTGGCGAACACCGCACCGGCCGGGATAAGGCCATCCCACCAGGCGCGGTAACCGGCCGTTTCGAGGCAGGCCACGATCGCCTCGGCGGTGTCGCGGTCTTCGTGGGCATAGCTGACGAAGACCGTCGCTCCGGCCTCCGCCGATCCCGTGGGGGTGGCATCCGGTGCCATCGTTTCGCCTCGCGCGATCCCTGCCCGCGCGGCAAGCCGCAGGATTCAAACTCGTCTGCGGGAAGTCTATGTCGCGCGGCGACGACGACGCAACCAACGCGGCACTGTACGGCAAGGCCGCGGGCGCGCGGACCGACCCGGAACGGGGCGCAGGCCGCGCCTCGGCGGGGCTGTACACGCCGCCGCCGTTGCGCCACAGTTTGGCGCGACACGTGCCCGCCGTGCCGCGCGGGTCACGCCCCGTTCACGCCATGCCATCGCCCGGAGCCTCGTCATGCCGAACCGACCGCCGCCGTTCCTTATCGCACTCACCGCGGTTTGCACCGCTGTTGCGCTCGCCGGTTGCGCGGCCGGGTCGCTGGGCGCCCAGGGTGCCGCCGAGGGCGGCAAGTCGGGCGCGCTGGCCGGCGCCGTCGCCGGTGCGGTGGGCAGCATTTTCTGGGGCGGCAACGTGGTGGAGAACATGGCCACGAGCGCGGTGGTGGGCGCCGCGACCGGCGCCGTGGTCGGTGGGGTCGCCGGCAACAGCCAGGACAAGGCAATCGAGGCCAAGCGCAACATGAGCGAGGCCGATGCGGCGATCCTGAAGCGCATCGGGCCCGACAACTTCGCCGCCGCGAAGGAACTCGCCTACTGCCGGCACAAGACGGCCGTCGGCAAGGCCCGCACGGCCTACGGTCTCGCGCCGACCGACGACTGGAAGCACTACGCGCTCCTGATCGAGTCGATCGCCGACGAGGAGATGGGCGATACGGCGGCCGCGCAGAAGGTCTACCCGCTCATGGTGACGCTGAACCCGCAGACGATGACGGTCGACTCGGCGCGCAACGAGGCCCTGAGCGGCATCCTCAAGGTGCAGAAGGCGCGTGCCGACCGGGGCCTGCCGGCGACCTGCCGCTGACGTCGAACCGCTGACGTCGAACCGCTGACGTCGAACCGCTGATGCACGTCCGCGGCAATGGCCGCGGCTTGCGCCCGCGCCGGTGACCCGCGGGCCGCAACCCGCGTGCCACGTCGCACTCACATCGCCGGCGCGGCTGTTGGCGCGGACGATTCCTGCGCGCGGTAGGCCTGCCACGACTGGTCGACGAGGTAGGCATGGATCGCCTCCGCGTCCTTGCGGCTCAACACGTCGTCCCAGCGCGCCATGCCCTTGTCTTTCAGCAGTCCCTCGAGAACGATGCCATAGAAGACCGAGTGCTTGGCCTCGGTCAGCCGGCGCAGGTCCGGCAGGATGCCGGGGCCGAGCTGGTGGCAGCGGCTGCAGTAGCGGTTGTAGAGCACCTCGCCCGCCGCCACCGTCTGCGCCGTGCCCTCGGCTGCCGGCGGCTTCGGGAACGGCTCGGCCTTGAGCTCGGGTGGCAACGGCACCGCGCCACCGCCGAGCCTGAAGGCGATGATCCGGCCCTCGTTGTCGTACTTCGACGCGGCATGGATCGGCTTCAGCGGGTAATTGACCATGTTGCCGCCAAAACCGGCCATGACGACCACGTACTGCACGCCGTTGACGCGGTAGGTGGCCGGTGCCGCCATGATGCCGGTACCGACGTTGAGGCTGGCGAGCGCCTTGCCGTCCTTCGCGTCGTAGACGTTCAGGTGCCCGCTGGAGTCGCCCTGGAACACGAGGCCGCCCGCGGTCGACAGCACGCCGCCGTCCCAGTTGCTCGCGGTTTTCACCTGCCAGGCAAGCTTCTGCGCGACCGGGTCCCAGGCCCGGAGATACCCCTCGTTGAGCGCCGGGGGCTGGTGCTTCGCGAGCGTCTTCAGCGGCGGCAGCGGCCCGTACAGGCTCTTCAGCGCCGGCGGGTCGTAGTCCTCGACCGGGAAGGCCGGCACCGTGAAGAAGCCCTCGACTTCACCGGCCCGTTCCTTCGCCGAGTCCATGTACACCATCGGCCATTCCATCGCCGGGATGTAGGTCAGCCGGGTCTCGGGGTCGTAGCTCATCGGCTGCCAGCTGTGCGCGCCGGCATTCGCCGGGAACAGCAGGATCGGCTTCTTGCCGTACTCGGCGGCGGGATTGGGAATCGGCCGCCCCGCGGGATCGATGCCGAGCGTCCAGTTGACGTAGGCGAAGTTCTTCGCCGAAAGGAACTTGCCGGTGGCGCGGTCCAGCACGTAGTAGTAGCCGTTCTTGGCCGCCTGCATGATCACGGGCTTCGGACCGTGGCCAAGATCGAGATCGGCCAGGATCAGTTTCTGCGTGCTGTCGTAGTCCCAGCGGTCGCCCGGGGTGGTCTGGTAGTACCAGGCGAGCTCGCCGGTCTCCGCGTGCACGGCGACGATCGCTGCCGTGTAGAGATCGTCACCGCCGTGACGGCCGCCTTCCTTGATGTTGTAGGGCGCGCCGTTCGCCGTGCCGAAGTAGACGAGCTTGAGCTTCGGGTCGTAGCTCATGCCATCCCAGGCGGTGCCGCCCGAGCCCGCCTCCCAGCGATGCCGCGGGTCCCAGCTCTTGATCGCCTCGACGAGGTGCGGCTGGTCCTGGGGTCCTTCCTTCGGGTCCTTCGGCACCGTGTAGAAGCGCCACTTGAAGGCGCCGCTCGCCCGGTCAAAGGCGGCAACGTAGCCGCGCGCGCCGGCGAAGTCGGCACCGGCACTGCCGACGACGACGAGATCACCGGCCACCACCGGGGTCGCCGACAGCGTGAACGGCGTTTTCGGGCCGCGCGCCGGCAGCGTGTCGACCTTCCACCGACGCTTGCCGGTCGCGGCATCAATCGCGTGCAGGTAGCCGTCGAGGCTGCCGACGTAGACCGTGCCCTCGTACACCGCCACACCGCGATTGACGGCATCGCAGCAGGCGTAGCGACCCCACTGCCCGTCCACCTCGGGGTCGTAGGTCCAGCGCTCGGCCCCCGTCGCCGCGTCCATGGCGTAGACCCAGCCGAAGACGCCGGTGGTGTAGAGCACGCCGTCGACGACCACCGGCGTGGCCTCAAGACCCCGGTGCGTGCCGAGGCGGCGCTCCCAGGCAAAACCCAGCGAGCCGACGTTGTCGCGGTTGATGTCGGTGAGCGGGCTGAAATAGGTCCCCGCGCCGTCGCGGCCGGTGGCGAGCCACTGATCGGGCTCGCTCGTGGCATTGGCGAGGCGCGCGGCATTGATCGCGCCCGCGCGGGGTGGCGGCGGCTTGGCCGCGGCCTTCGGCGGGGGCGCACTCGGCTGGCTGCAGCCCGCGGCGAGCGCCGCGAGCACGATTCCAACGACAACGATTTGGCGTAGCGCCATGACGAGAACCTCCGGATGCCGGCGACGGCGGGCGCACACGGGACGCCCGTCCCGATCCTACGACGGATGCGCGCGATGCGCACCGTCGGCCGCTCGGCGCGATGACGACGATCCGCGGTCCCGGCAGTGCCGGTCCGCCAAAGAAAACGGCGCCGGGGACTGCCATCCCCGGCGCCGTCGGTGCTGCCCGCGGCAGCGGCGTGGCCGTCCGACTCAGTTGGTCGGCGGCGACAGCGTTTCCATCTGCTGCAGTCGCTTCATCGCCTCCAGCGCCTTCAGCGACTGGTAGTTGATGCCAGCGGCATTGAGGCTCGAGCCTTCCTGGAACGGGAACTGCGGAATGGTCACGAGGAACTCCTTGACCTTCTGCTGCACCGGCACGAACAGCCAGATGTTGTCCGCGTACCAGCGGATGTACATGTCCGACTCGAACGGCGTCTGCTCGTAGGGGTCGGCGCGCAGGTTGACGATGATCGGCCAGCCCGTGACCTTGCGCGTGCCGGTCGCGATGTTGCCCTCGTTCATCGCGAAGTTGACCTTCCAGTCGTTCCAGCGCACGGCATTGAGTTCACCGCCCTGGCCGAAGTAGAGGATCTCGTCGCGCGGCGGCGCCTTCGCCGTGCCCTGGAAATAGGGCATGAAGTTGTAGCCGTCGGCGTGCACCTTGAAGGTCTTGCCGTTGGCCTTGTAGCCGGCGGCGAGCTTCTCCTTGACGTCCGGCACGCCGGCGGCGGCGAGCAGCGTCGGCATCCAGTCTTCCTGCGAGAAGATCTCGTTGTGCTTCGAGCCCGGCTTCACGACGCCCGGCCAGCGGACCAGCATCGGCACGCGAAAGCCACCCTCGAACGTGGTGCCCTTCTCGCCGTGGAACGGCGTGGTGCCGCCGTCCGGCCAGGTGGCCTTCTCGGCGCCGTTGTCGGTGCCGTAGACGACGATCGTGTTCGCGGCAAGCCCGAGGGTGTCGACCTTCTTCAGGAGGTCGCCGACCATCTTGTCGTGCTCGACCATGCCATCGGCGTAGAGACCCACGCCCGTGACGCGGTCGGACGACGGCTTGAGGTGGGTCCAGACGTGCATGCGGGTCGTGTTGAACCAGACGAAGAACGGCTTGTTGCTGGCTGCCGCCTTGTCGATGAACTTCGACGCCGCGGCGTAGATCTCCTCGTCGATCGTCTCCTGACGCTTGACGTTGAGCGGGCCGGTGTCCTCGACGCGCTGGCCGCCCTTGCCGTCGGCAAAGGCGTGCAGCACGCCGCGCGGGCCGAACTTCTTCCGGAACTCCGGATCCTTCGGGTAGTAGTAGGTCTCCGGCTCTTCCTCGGCGTTCAGGTGGTAGAGGTTGCCGAAGAACTCGTCGAAGCCGTGCATCGTCGGCAGGTGCTTGTCGCGGTCGCCGAGGTGGTTCTTGCCGAACTGGCCGGTGACGTAGCCCTGCTCCTTCAAGAGGTCGGCGATGGTCGGCGACCAGTCGGGGATGCCGTGGTCGCTGCCGGGCATGCCGATCGTCAGAAGACCGGTGCGGAACGGGTGCTGGCCGAGAATGAACGACGCGCGTCCGGCCGTGCAGCTCTGCTGCGCGTAGGCGTCGGTGAACAGGCCGCCTTCCGCGGCGAGTCGGTCGATGTTCGGCGTCTGGTAGCCCATCACGCCGTGGTTGTAGGCGCTGATGTTGTGCACGCCGATGTCATCGCCCCAGATGACCAGGATGTTCGGCTTCTTGTCCGCGGCAGCGGCAGCGGCGCCCACCGCGAGGAGCGCCAGTGCCGCCACCGATCGCGTCCATTTGCTCAATCCCATAGTGCCTCCCAGGCGTGTGACAATCATGTGACGCAATACGCGCCGCATTTGACGAAGTGTAGCCAGTAGCCGCGGCCACTGTCGCGGATTTTCGGCGCCAGCGGCGTTACAGCGGCGTGCCACCGGGCGTGGAGGAGCCGTAGAGGTACTGCACGAAGCCAGGCGCGTTGCCGATCCGGTCGTAGAGCCGGCGCGCGGTGGCGTTGGTCTCGTGCGTGAGCCAGTACGGCGGGTTGGCGCCCGCGGTCGCGGCCGCCCCGGCGACGGCCTCGATCAGCTGCCGGCCCGCACCCGTGCCGCGCAGCGCGGGCTCGACATACAGGTCCTGCAGGTAGCAGGCCGGTACTTCCGACCAGGTGTCCCCGTGGTAGAGAAAATGCACGAAACCCTGCAGCACGCCAGCGTTATCGCGTGCACCGAGCGCGTGGAACTCGCCGCGCTGCAGGCGGCCCCAGGTGGCGGCCGTGACGGCCTCGGGCAACCGCACCTCGTAGAACACCTGGTAGGCCGTCCACAGCTGCAGCCAGCGACCGTGATCCGGGTCAGTGATGCGCGTGATGGTGAGCATGGCGGGACCTCTGCCGGCAGTGATACGGGATCGTACCCTGAACCGCGCCGGTGCCTCGACCCGCCCGGAGTCGAGGCTGGCCGACCGCAAGTGGCTCCGCACGGGCGTGCGGCGGTACGGCCGGTCCCGCCAGATGACCGCCGATCTTCGCTGCACTGCAACCACCGGTCAGGCGACCGCGCCGGCAATGCGGCGGGCAGCCGATGAAACAGGGGGCATGCGCCGTGCGGCGCGCGACACCACGCGTGGGCCGTCGCAGCCACCCCTGCCGCAGGCCATCAGGGTCGGCGATCCCGGGCGAGACGCCGGGGTGTGGAGGCTAGGGTCGGAATCGAACCGGCGTAGACGGCTTTGCAGGCCGCTGCATGACCACTCTGCCACCTAGCCAGAGAACCGGGCCGCCGTACGCGTGGCGTCGGTCGCGCAACCCGAACACCGGCTGTAGGGCCGGCGGTCGCGACGGAGAGAATCTGGAGCGGGAAACGAGACTCGAACTCGCGACCTCAACCTTGGCAAGGTTGCGCTCTACCAACTGAGCTATTCCCGCCCCGTGGCGAACCCGTAATTCTAACGACCGAACCGCGCCTGTCAAGAATTCTGGGCGCGATTGAGGTCGGGCCACGCCGCCTTGAGATAGAGCGCCATGGACCAGAGCGTCAGCACCGCGGCGAGCGCCGTGAGCCCGAGGCCGATCTCGTACACCGGCACGCCCCAGAGCGGCACGCGGTAGAGGAGCAGCGCGATGCCGACGATCTGCGCCACCGTCTTGACCTTGCCGAGCGCCGAGACCGCGACCTTGCCGCGTGCGCCGATCTCGGCCATCCACTCGCGCAGCGCGCTGATCGCGATCTCGCGGCCGATAATGACGGCGGCGGTGAGCGCGAGGTACCAGTCGTGGTCGCGGCTGACGATCAGCACGAGCGCGGTCGCGACCATCAACTTGTCGGCCACGGGATCGAGGAAGGTCCCGAGCGGCGAGACCTGGCCGGTCTTGCGGGCGATCCAGCCGTCCAGTGAATCCGTGACCCCGGCCAGCAGGAAGAGCAGGCCCGCGGCCCGGTCCGACCACGCGCTTGGCAGGTAGAAAAGAATCACGACCAGCGGGATCAGCGCGATCCTGAGCCCCGTGAGCAGGTTTGGCAGGCCGCGCGCGTAACGGTGACTAAGCGGTGGGATGGAGGTGCTCGTAAATCGCCTCAGCCAGACGACGGCTGATGCCGTGCACCTGTGTTAAGTCCTCGATCCCCGCCCCGGCGATGGCCTGCAGCCCGCCGAAACGCTTCAGGAGTTCGCGCCGCTTGCGCGGTCCCAGCCCCGGGATCTCCTCGAGCACCGACTCGGTACGTGCCTTGGCGCGCCGGCCGCGATGCCCGGTGATCGCAAACCGGTGCGCCTCATCGCGCACCCGCTGGATCAGATGCAGGGCGCGCGACTCGGCCGAAAGTATAGTCGGCACCTCCTCACCCAACAAGAAAAGCCGCTCCTGGCCAGGCCGCCGGTCGGCCCCTTTCGCGACACCGGCCACGCGCGGCAGCGTCACCCCAAGCTCGGTCAGCACCTCGGCCGCCTGCGCGAGCTGTCCCGGTCCGCCGTCGATCAACAGCAGGTCCGGCAGCACGCCCTCGCCCGCCTTCAGCCGCCGGTAACGGCGGGTCAGCGCCTGGCGCATCGCGCCGTAGTCATCACCGGGCGCGAGACCGTCGATGTTGAACCGCCGGTAATCGCTCTTGAGCGGCCCCTCGGGCCCGAACACGACGCAGGAGGCCACGGTCAGCTCGCCACCCGTGTGGCTGATGTCAAAGCATTCGATCCGCCGTGGCGGCCCGGCCATGCCGAGCGCCGCACCCACCGCGGCGAGCGCCGCGCTCACGCTGACCTGGGTCGCGGCGCGCATCGCGAGCGCCTGCTCGGCGTTTTGCCTCGTCAGTTCGAGGAACCGCGTCTTCATGCCGCGGCTGGGACGGTGCAGCGTGACGCGTCGCCCCGCCCGCTCGCTCAGCGTCGCAATGAGCGCGGCGCTGTCGTCGACCGCGTGCTCGATGACAATCTCGGGCGGGGCCTCGCGCGCGAGGTAGTACTGGGCGAGAAATGCGCTCAAGACGGCATCGTCCTCGGCGAGTGCCGAGCGCGGGAAGAAATTCGTCGTGCCGAGGTTGCGACCGCCGCGAATGTGCATGACGGCAACGCAGTACTCACCGGGCTCGGCCGCCACGGCCACCACGTCGAGATCCAGGTCCGCATCGGTGGTGGAGGACACGATCTGGTCGGCCTGCACCTGCTTCAGCGCGGCGAGCTGGTCGCGCAGCACCGCGGCCTTCTCGTACTCGAGGCGCTCCGCGTGCGCCTCCATCCGCCGGCCGAGCTCGATAGCCACCTCGTCATTGCGACCCTCGAGTACGGCGATGGCCGTGCCGACGTCGGCCTGGTACTCGTCGCGGCCGATGAGCCCGACGCAGGGCGCGGAGCAGCGCTCGATCTGGTGCTGCAGGCACGGCCGGCTGCGGTTCGCGAAGTAGCTGTCCTCGCAGTTCCTGAGCTTGAAGAGCTTCTGCAGCTGATGCAGCGTTTCGCGCACGGCGCGCGAGTTCGGGTAGGGCCCGAACAGGCGCCCCGGCACACGGCGCGAGCCCCGGTAGTAGGCGAGGCGCGGGAAGTCCTGGCTGGTGTTCACGTAGAGGTACGGAAAGCTCTTGTCGTCGCGCAGCAGGATGTTGTAGCGCGGCCGGTGCTTCTTGATCAGGTTGTACTCGAGGATCAGCGCCTCGGTATCGGAGTTGACGACCGTGATTTCGCAGCCCGCGACCTGGCGCACCATCGCGGCGACCTTCGGGTGCAGCTGGTCCGGGCGGAAGTAGCTCGCCACGCGGCTCTTCAGGTTCTTGGCCTTGCCGACGTAGAGGATCGTGCCGTCGGCACCGAGCATGCGGTAAATGCCGGGCCGGTTCGGCAGCGAGGCCACGAACTCCCTGGGCTCGAAGGCGGCCGCGGGTGGCGCCCTGCCGTCCCGGTGGTCGTTGCCGTCGCCCGCGTCCCGGACCTTCTCGTCGCCGTCGCCGCTGCTGCCCGCCGCGCCCATGCCGCTCACCGCAACGCGCGCGCCGCGCCCCGTCGCGGGTCGGCGTCGAGGAGTTCGCGCGCGCCCAGGAACACGGCCGCGAACATGTCGGCCGTCAGCCGTCGGGTCTGGGTGTTGTAGCGACTGCAGTGATAGGAATCGATCAGCGTGCGCCCGTCGCCGAGGTCGTGCCGCGCGCCGTGCGCAAACGGAAACGCGCGCCCCTTCTCGCCGAGGGCTGCCAGCACCGCCTCGTGCGCGACCCGCCCGAGGGCGATGACGACGCCACCGGCCGGCACGCGCGCGAGATCGGCGGCGAGGTATCCCGCGCACGCCCGCACCTCCGCGGGGAGCGGCTTGTTCGCGGGCGGCGCGCAGCGCGCGGCATTGGTGATGCGCGCCTCGATGAGGGTCAGCCCGTCATCGGCGGCGACGCTCACCGGTGCGGAGGAGAAGCCGTGCGCGTAGAGGGTTTCGTAGAGAAGGATGCCGGCGTGATCGCCGGTGAACGGCCGACCGGTACGGTTCGCGCCGTGCAGGCCCGGCGCCAGCCCAACGACCAGGAGCCTCGGCGCCTCGACACCGAACGCCGGCACCGGCAGGCCCCGGTAGCCCGGCCGCGCGGCGCGGCAGTCGGCCAGGTACGCGGCGAGCCTCGGGCAGCGGACGCAATCGGCTGCGAACGCCTCGGCCCTCGCGGGCGAGCCCTGCTCGGCCGTGCGCGCCACGGCGCGCTCAGTCACCCATGTGGCGGCAGATGGCTTCACCGAATCCCGAGCAGGACATCAGCGTCGCCCCCGGAATCAGCCGCTGCATCTCCTCGGCGACCGGCGCCCGGGCCGCGAGGTCGCGCTTCGGCCGACGGATGGCCTCGCGCAGGCGCGCGAGATCGTAGGTGAGTTCCTTCGCGGCGATGGTGTTCGCGACACCCTTGATGACGAGGTCCGCAGCCTCGACCCAGCCGATGTAGCGCAGCATCATCTCGGCGGACAGCACGAGCGAACCGGGGTTGACGCGGTCCTTGCCGGCAAAGCCCGGCGCCGTGCCGTGGGTCGCCTCGAACACGGCCACGCCGTCGCCGATGTTGGCGCCGGGGGCAATGCCGATGCCACCGACCTGAGCGGCCAGCGCGTCGGAGATGTAGTCGCCGTTCAGGTTCAGCGTCGCCACTACGTCGTATTCTTCCGGTCGCAGCAGCACCTGCTGCAGGAAGTTGTCGGCGATGACGTCCTTGACGACGATCTCGTTTCCGGTGGTCGGGTTGTCGAACGTCATCCACGGGCCGTCGCCGATCGGCTTTGCGCCAAACTCGTCGCGCGCCACGTCGTAGCCCCAGTTGCGGAAGGCTCCCTCCGTGTACTTCATGATGTTGCCCTTGTGCACGAGGGTGACGGACACCCGGTCGTTATCGACGGCGTACTGCAGGGCCTTGCGCACGAGGCGCTTCGAGCCGTCGCGGGACACGGGCTTGATGCCGATGCCGGACGAGTCCGGGAAGCGTATGCCCTTGGCATGCAGTTCAACCTGCAGGAACTCGATCAGGCGCTTCACGTCCGCGGAATCGGCGGCGTACTCGATACCGGCGTAGATGTCCTCCGTGTTCTCGCGGAAGATGATCATGTCGGTCATCGACGCGTCCTGCATCGGCGAGGCGACACCCGGGAAATAGCGGATGGGTCGCACGCAGGCGTACAGGTCCAGCGTCTGGCGGATGGCGACGTTGAGCGAGCGGATGCCGCCCCCGATCGGCGTGCCGAGCGGCCCCTTCATCGAGACCACGAAATCCTTAAGCGCGGCCAGGGTCTCGTCCGGGCACCAGGCACCGGGGCCGTAGACGCGGTTCGCCTTCTCGCCCGCGTAGACCTCCATCCAGGCGATCGAGCGCGTGCCACCGTAGGCCAGCCGGACCGCTTCATCGACGACCCGGCGCATGACCGGCGTCACGTCGATGCCGATGCCGTCGCCTTCGATGTACGGGATGATCGGCCGGTCGGGGACGCTGAGCGAAAAATCGTCGCGAAGGGTGATGCGGTCGCCGTCGGTGGGCGGCACGATGCGGTCATAGGTCATCGGTAAGGTCCTGCAGGGTCGGCGCGCGTAGCCTACCACGGGACCCCCGCCGGACGGGTCGGTCGGACGGGCCGGTCGGGGGGACCGGGCGGGCACGCCGACGGCGTGCCCGCCGGCCGCGCGGATCAGTTCTTGTGGAACTGCTCCTCTTCGGTCGAGCCCTTCATCGCCGTCGTCGACGACTGACCGCCGGTCACGGTCGTCGTCACGTCGTCGAAGTAGCCAGCGCCCACCTCGCGCTGGTGCTTGGTCGCGGTGTAGCCGTGCTTCTCGGCGGCGAACTCCGCCTCCTGCAGCGCGACGTAGGCACTCATCTGCGTGGCGTTGTAGCCGCGCGCCAGCTCGAACATCGAGAAATTAAGCGCGTGGAACCCGGCCAGCGTGATGAACTGGAACTTGTAGCCCATGGCGCCGAGCTCACGCTGGAACTTCGCGATCGTCGCGTCGTCCAGCTTCTTCTTCCAGTTGAACGAGGGACTGCAGTTGTAGGCGAGCAGCTTGCCAGGGAACTCCTTGTGGATGGCATCCGCGAACTGCTTCGCCTCGTCGAGGTCGGGGTGTCCCGTCTCGCACCAGATGAGGTCCGCGTACGGCGCATACGCCAGCCCGCGCGCGATCGCCTGCGGCAGGCCGGCGTCGACGTAGAAGAAACCCTCCGACGTGCGGCTGCCCTGCTTGATGAAGGCGTGGTCGCGCGGGTCGATGTCCGAGGTCAGCAGCGTCGCGCTCTCGGCATCGGTGCGCGCGATGAGCAGCGTCGGCGTGCCGCAGACGTCGGCCGCGAGGCGCGCCGCGACGAGCTTGGCAATCCCCTCCGAGGTCGGTACCAGAACCTTGCCGCCCATGTGGCCGCACTTCTTGGCGGAGGACAGCTGGTCCTCGAAATGCACGCCGGCAGCGCCCGCCTCGATCATCGCCTTCATGAGCTCGAAGGCGTTCAGCACGCCGCCAAAGCCGGCCTCGGCATCGGCCACGATCGGCGCGAGCCAGTCGAGGCCCGAGCGCCCCTCGGCGTGGTCGATCTGGTCTGCGCGCAGCAGCGTGCGGTTGATCTTGCGCACCACCTCCGGCACCGAGTTCGCCGGGTAGAGCGACTGGTCCGGGTACATCTCGCCGGCGAGGTTCGCATCGCCCGCCACCTGCCAGCCCGACAGGTAAATCGCGCGCAGGCCGGCCTTGACCTGTTGCATGGCCTGGTTGCCGGTCAGCGCGCCGAGCGCATTGACGAACGGCGTGTCGTGCATGTCGCGCCAGAGCCGCTCCGCACCGCGCCGGGCCAGCGTGTACTCGATACCGACGGTGCCACGCAGGCGCACGACGTCGGCCGCGCTGTAACCGCGCTTGATGCCCGCCCAGCGCGGGTTGGTGGACCAGTCCTTCTCGAGCTCAGCAACCGAAAGCGAAGCCATCGTCACTCCTTGGGGTGCCGCCGGAGCGACACGGGTTTGGGCAGATCGAAATCAGGGCACGGTGTCCCGCTCATGGGGCGCAGCGGTGCAGCGGTCGTGCTGCGTCGCGATACTAGCCGTGCCAGACGCCTCGCCACAATGCGAGAATCGACAATTGGCAGGACACGGTCCGCGACGGAGGGACGTGATGCGTCTCATTCTCGTCAACAAGCCGTTTCAGGTGCTGACCCGCTTCACGCCGGACGGCGGCAAGCGCTGCCTCGCCGACGTGCTGTCGGCGCCGGGGGCCTTCCCGGCCGGACGCCTCGATTATGACAGCGAGGGTCTCGTGCTCCTGACCGACGACGGCGCGCTGCAGGCGGGCATCACCGATCCGCGCCACCGCCTTGCC
>CAITAM010000551.1 GCA_903890265.1 uncultured Pseudomonadota bacterium
AGCGCCTCGGCCACGGCGCGGTAGGCGTCGAAGCCGCCGGACTCGAGAATCTCCCGCAGCGAACCGCGGATGTTCTCGAGCTTGCGCGCCCGCACGTCATTGACCGACGGCACGGACTCGAGCGAGATGGTCTGGCGGATCTGCCGCTCGATGTTGCGCACGAGGCGCGACTCGCGGGGCTCGGCGATCGTGATGGCCACCCCCTCGCGCCCCGCCCGGCCGGTACGGCCGATGCGGTGCACGTAGGTCTCGCTCGACTCCGGTACACCGAAGTTCACGACGTGGCTCAGGTGGCCGATGTCGATGCCGCGCGCGGCGACGTCGGTCGCGACCAGCAGATCCACCGAGCCCGCGCGCGCCTGGCGCATGACGCGCTCGCGCTGGTCCTGGGACATGCCGCCGTGGATCGCCTCGACCCGGAAGCCGTGCCCGGCGAGCGTCTGCGACAGCTCGTCGACCTCCAGCCGCGTGCGGCAGAAAATCAGCGCGAGCTTCGGCGATTCGACATCGAGGATGCGGCCGAGCGCCTGCAGCCGGTGTGCGCGCGGCACGAGGTAGCCCACCTGCCGGACGCGCGGGGCTTCGCCCGCCGCCGTCGTCTCGCGCGGGATCAGCACCCGCGCGGGGTCCGTGAGGTGGGTCGCGGCGATGGCGGCGATGCGCGGCGGCATCGTCGCCGAGAAGAGCGCGACCTGGCATGCGTCGGGCGTCTCGTTGAGGATCGTCTCGATGTCCTCGGCGAAGCCCATGTCCAGCATCTCGTCCGCTTCGTCGAGCACGATGGCCTGCAGCGCACCGACCGAGAGGGTGTTCTGCCGCAGGTGATCCAGTGCCCGGCCCGGGGTGGCGACGACCACGTGCGCGCCGCGCTTGAGCGCCATGACCTGGCGCCTGAAATCCTGGCCGCCGTAGACCGGCAGCACGATGCGCCCCGAGGAACCGCCGTAGCGGTGGAAGGCCTCGGCCACCTGGTTGGCGAGCTCGCGCGTCGGCACGAGGACCAGCACCGCCGGTTCGTGCGGCCGGGCCGGCCCTTCCGGCAGGCGCGACAGCAGCGGCAGGGCGAAGGCGGCCGTCTTGCCGGTGCCGGTCGCGGCCTGTCCGAGCATGTCGCGCCCGGTCAGCAGCACCGGAATCGCCTCGCGCTGGATGTGGGTGGGCTCCTCGTAGCCGAGGGCCGCGAGGGCCGTGACGATTTTCGGTCCCAAACCGAGGGCAGCAAACGTGGATGACATGGACACCTCGGGGAATGAATCGGGACCGGCCCGTGCCGCCGTCGCGCGTCGCCGCCGGGTCTGCGCGGCGACGAACGGGTGCGTGTGCCGTCCACCCGACGGCCGCGCAGCAACGGCGTGGAAACGCGCCAGTTTACGCGCTTGCCCGGGCGGGCGCTTTGCTATCGGCGCCCGCGCGCCCGCGGGCAGGACCGCCTCACGCGGTGAGCGGGCGGAAGGCGAGCCGCAGGTTGCCCCACTGCCGCTCGCGCACCACGATCGGCACGTCGACTTCCTTCAGGATCGCGAACGACCCGCCGCCCATGTCGCGCCGGTAGGTCTGCACCAGGAAGGGCTTCGTGTTCCGCCCCGCGGCAAGGCCCGCGCGGTCCTGGAACAGCCGTCGGTTGCGGCAGTTGGCCGCGTTCCACACGCTGTCCGCGCGCTGCGGCTTCGAGTAGCGCAGGTTATGCGTCGGCAGGTAGCCGTTGCGATCGACCGCGGCACAGAAGGCCACGCGATCCGACCAGCCGAGCACGGCCTCCTGGATCGCCGGGAAGCGCCGGTCGGTGACGGCGAGGTAGCGGGTGGTGAACTGCGCCGGATCGCTGCCGGCCACCGGCACGTAGCGCTCGTCGAACAGGTCCTGCAGGGCGATCTCGCCGGCGGCGACCGCGGCCTCGAGCTGAGCCGAGAGCTCGGCGGCCGCCGCGCGCGCCCGCTCGATGAATGCCGTGTCATCGGTCCGCGCGCCCGATCGCGCCGTGACCTCGATCAGCCGCTCGCTGACGCCGAGCAGACGCTCGGACTTCTTCGCTGCCTGGGCAATCGACTTCTCGACCGTGGCGACCTCGGCCGCCATGCCGCGCGCCGACTGGTCGATGCGGGCGCAGTCGGCGACGGTCTTATCCGCCGCCTCGGCAAGCACGGCGAGGCGCGCCGCGACCGTGTCGAACTGCTCGCGGAACGCCTCGAGCGCGGTGCCGACCGAGCCGCGCAGCCCGGTGGCCGCGCCGCTCCCGGGCGCGCCGGAGGCATCGGTCACCGAGCGCACCATGTCGCTAAGCCGGGTCAGGGTCAGCGCAATGGTCTTGCTCGAGTGCTGGATCTTTTCCGAGAGGTCGCGCACCGCGACCGCGACCACCGCAAAGCTGCTGCCGGCAGCACCCGCATGCGCGGCCTGGATGGACGCGTTCAGCGCCACCATCCGGGTCTGCATGGCGATCTGGGCGATTTCATTGGTCGCATCGACCGCGCCGTCGAGCGACGTACCGACGGCGGCGAGACCGGTCTCGATGTGATCGACCGCGGCGGTCAGCGACGCGCCGACCCGGTCGCGGGCGTCCGCGGCGAGCTCCACGGCCTCTTTGGCTGCGGAGCGGATCCGCTCGTTGGAGCGGACGATGCCACCGACGTCGGCCACCACGTCGGCGAAGCGTTCGGTCTGCGACCGCGCGACGCGGTGCACGTCATCGATGGTGCCGGCGATGTCCGCCATTTCGCAGCCGAGCACGCCGGCCGCGAGCGCGGTCTCCGCGATCGTCTCCTCACCGACAGTGGCGCTGACGTTGTGGGGATTGGCAGCCACGCTCCGCTTCCGTGCACCGTCGTGGATCGGCACTTACGGAGTTATCGGCGCGGGACCGGCGGGCTTGAGTCGGAACAGCCGCCGTTCAGCGACCGGTTCGCCCGGCGCCGCGCGCCCGGGTGCGTGCGCGTGCCGGCGCCGCCGGCGCTGGCAGGGTGCCGGTCGCGAAGTAGCGGCTGAGCGCACTCGCGTCACCGGCCGTGGCCGCGGTGAGCCAGCCCGAATCGCCCTCGAGATGGCCACTGAAGAGCGGCTGGCCCTCGTCGACGGACTGCGCCTGCCAGGCACGGAAGCGGTAGTGGTCGTAGACGTCCAGCACGTGCGTGGCGTACGCCCCGGCGAGGCGGCCGTCCCCGGACACGAGCAGCAGGTTCTCGTCGTTTTCGTACGAGGCCTTGAAGCCCAGGTTGTGACTGCCGGTGGCGACGACGCAGTCCGCGGACAGCGGATCGATGACCACGATCTTGTCGTGCACGACGGCGTTGCCGACCTTCAGCAGTTCCTTTTCGAAATCACCCACCATGTCGTTCAGCGCCGCGGCACGGACCACCTGCACCCGGCCGTCCGCGTAGGTGTAGGGCTTGACGCCCGCGCGGGCGGCCGCCGTCCGGCCCGACGGGTCGGGCGCCACGTAGCCCGGCATCGCCGTGACGTCACTGATCGCACCGGCGACGATCAGCGCCGGGTTCGCCTTCGCCGCGGCGAGTGCCGCGGCGATGATGCTGTCCTGCCCCGCGCGTGACGGCAGGAAGGCGAGGAACAGGATCGCCTGCTTCGCCTGCTGCATCCGCGCAAAGAGCTCGGCGAGATCCGGTGGTGTCTGCCGGCCCTTGCTGATCGAGCGGGTATTCGGTGCGAACCAGATCTCGGTCGGCGAGCCGTCGCCGAGTTCCGTATCGGCCGGGACCGCGTTCGCGGTGCGCAGCGCCGCGCCCTGCACCTGGGCCGCGCCACCGGCGGCGGTGGGCGGCTTCGGGTTCGGGAACGCGTCGTCCTTCAGCCGCTGCCACTGCGCCGCGTAAGCCGCGGCCACGGCGTCGGCGCGGACGATGAGCGCGTTGTTTGACTGCCCGCAGAGACCGGTCGGTGTCCAGTTGGTGCTGCCGGTCATGACGGCGCGCGGCGTGCCCTTGGCATCGAACCAGACGGCGAACTTGTTGTGCCCGATCCGGCTGTTGTTGAAGAGCCGGTCGTGCACGGTCACGCCCGCCCGCTTCAGTTTCTGCCGCGCCGGCTGGTTGAGTTCATCCCAGCGGCTCCCGCCCCGCGCGCGGCTCGAGTTCGACAGGATGACTTCGACGCGGTGGCGCTCGGCGATGAGCCGGTCGATGAGCTCGGCGTCGCTGAGTTCGTAGAGCGCAAGCCTGACGCTGCCACCGGCGTAGGCGGGATCGGTGAGGAACGCCGCCACCGTGGAGAGTACGTCGCCGGTGAGGTAGGCGCGGATCGCGCTCGTGCGGTCGGCGATCTCCGCCGAGACCGTCGCCATGTCGAAGGTCTTGCCGGCCGACTCGAGCGCGTGGCGCAGCCACTGGGCCGACAGGATGCCGTTCGTGAACGCGACGGTGGCCGTGCCGAGATCCGCACCCACGGTCACCTCGTTGGTCAGCACGGCGGCACCGAGGTAGCCGAGCGGGCGCGCGGGACCCGTGTAGCTTTTCGGCTGGCGCACCGGCACGGACTCGAGCCCCGGCTTCAGGTCGCCGACCGGGCGGATCGCGTAACGCACCGCGAAGTTGGCATCGCGCACGCCGACGTCGGCCCGGTGCCGGCGCAGCGTCAGGTCACGCCAGCACAGCTTCTGCACCGGCCAGACCCCGGTGTCCTGCGCGGCCCAGGCCGGATTGTCCTGGCCCAGAAAGGGCACGAACGTCGCCAGCCCCCGCGGCGGCTCGGACCCGTCGCTGCGCAGCCGCACCACATCAAAGCCGAGGCAGCCCGGAATCGGACCGTCGACGTCCCAGGCAATGAAGGCAACCTCGTTATTGGCGATTGCTCGCGCGGCGATGATGGCGGCCATGCGTCACTCCCTCGTGCCACACCGCGGCGGGCGTGCGTCCCGGCTACGATGCGACCGCCCCGTTACCGTCGTGTGGCGAGGCGCGGCTTGGGCTGCGCGCCGCTCGCTCACCGACGCGCCCTCATCACCCGGACCGGCGTCGCTTCACCGCCCGCGGCCGCGGGCCGGGCCGTGGACGCGAGCATGCGCCGTCGGGCGCCCGTCGCCGCGACGGCGCGGGTGCGTTATCGTGCGGTCGGACCGTCAGAGGGTGGTTCGCCACGGCCGGCAGCGGCCCGCGGCGCCGCCTCGCCGCGCCGTCTCAAGGAGAACGACCCGATGCCCCGCCAGAGCCTGCGTGACTGCCGCCCGATCATACGCACGCGAGTCGCTGCGCTGGCAGCGGTCGCGGCGCTCGCGCTGTCGGCCTGCGCCGGCGTGCCGGGACCCCGCCCGTCGGCCGGCCCGCCGACGCCGCTCGTCATTGCCCACCGCGGGCTGCCGGGGCTCTACCCCGAGGAAATCCTGCCGGGCTACGAGGCGGCCATCGCGGCCGGCGCGGATGCGCTGGAGCTCGATCTGCAGTCATCGAGCGACGGGGTGCTGTTCGCCTGCCACAACGTCTTCCTGAGTGACACGACGGACGTCGCGAACCACCCGGAGTTTGCCGGGCGGCGCACGTCACGCGAGGTGGACGGCGTGCTGACCGGCCCGGACTGGTTCATCAGCGACTTCACGGCCGCGGAACTGAAGACGCTGCGGGTCCGCCAGCCGCTCGACTTTCGCAGCCACCAGTACGACGGGCGCTACCCGATGGCGACCTTCGCGGAAATCGTGGCGCTCGCCAAGCAGGCCATGGCCGCCGAGCCGGGCCGCACGGTCTACGTCTACCCCGAGACGAAGAACCCGCTCTACCAGCGCGCGCTCGGGCGGCCGCTCGAGGAAAGGCTGCTCGCGATTCTGCAGGCGGCCGGCTGGAACCGCCCCGACGCGCCGGTGTTCGTGCAGTCCTTTGATCCCGAGAGCCTGAAGCGCCTGCGCAGGCTCGGCCTGCAGACGAAGGCGGTCCAGCTGATCGATGGCAGCGAGCTCGACTTCGGCAGCGGCACCATGCGCTACACGACCCCGGACACGGCACGGCCGTTCTCGTGGCACGCGGCCGGCGACCGGCGCACCTTCGCCGCCATGCTGACCCCGGCGGGCCTCGCCGAGATACGGTCCTACGCGGACGGTATCGGGCCGTGGAAGCTGCACCTCCTGCCGGCCGCGGGGCGGGATCGCGAGGGTCGGGCCGTCACGGCGCTGAGCGCGGCGTCGAGCCTGCCCCCGACGTCGCTGCTCACGGACGCGCACCGCGCCGGGCTCTTCGTGCACGCCTACACCTTCCGCGACGAGCCCCAGTACCTCAGCCGGAACTTCGGCGACGACCCGTACGCCGAGTACGAGGCGTACTTCCGGCTCGGCATCGACGGCGTGTTCACCGACTTCGCCACGACCGCCGTCGCCGCCCGGGAGCGGTGGCTCGCGACGCGGCCACGGTCCGCCGCCGCAGCGGCCGGCCACGCGCCCTGAGCGCTAGGGCAATTCCCTAGCGCGGGTCCCGGCTTTGCCCGGCTGACCTTTAGTCCGTTGGCGCTGACACAAAAAATGCCGACTGGCGCAACTTTTGGGTCTCAGGCTGCTGCCAACCTGACTCTCCACGGTGTCTCTGACTGGCTCGCCGGTCGTTCACGTCACGCGAGGGCTCGGCGATGCACGATTCCGCAGAAGGCGGCTCCCCCGCCACGCGGCGCACGGCGACCGCGCGCGCGCGCGGTTTTGCCTCGAGCAACGTCTGTCGCGTCGTGGCCGACGTGCCGAACCTGCCGGCACAGAGCGTGCTGGAAATCCAGAACCAGGTGCTGGAACTGATCGCCACCAACGCGCCCCTCGACGAGACGCTGGGCGCGATCGCGCGCTTCAGCGAAGACTGCATCCCGGGCATGATGGCATCGATCCTGTACTACGAGCCCACGCTCGGCTGCCTGAAGCGCGGCGGCTACGGCAAGCTGCCGGCAAGCTTTGCCGACATGGTTGACGGTCTCGTGCCCGGACCCAACATGGGCTCGTGCGGCACGTGCGCGCACACGCACGAGCGCATCATCAGCGTCGATGTCCGGACCGATCCCCTGTGGGCGAATTTCCTGCCGGTCTGCGAGACCTACGGCATCCGCTCGGCGTGGTCGTCGCCCCTGCACAGCGGCCGGGACGGGCGGCTGCTCGGCGTGTTCGGCATGTACCACGCGCAGCCGCGGGCGCCGAGCGACGCGGAGCTTGCCATCGTCGATCACTTCGCGCACCTCGCCGCGATCGCGGCCGAGCGGTACCGCGAGGACACCGAACAGCGTCATCGCGCCTCGCACGACGCGCTGACCGAGATCGGCAACCGCCACCTGCTGGATCTCGAGGGCCCTGACTACCTCGGCCGGCTCGAGCAGAGCCGGGCACCGCTGTGCGTCGTGTTTCTTGACCTCGACCGCTTCAAGACCTTCAACGACGTCTTCGGTCACGTCGCAGGCGACGGCCTCTTGCGCGAGATCGGTACGCTGTTGAGGACCCGGTTCACCGCCGGCGAACTGCTGATCCGCTTTGGCGGCGACGAGTTCCTGATCCTCGTCCCGGCGAGCCTCGCCGAGACCCAGTACCGCCTTGCCCTGCTGCGCGAGGCGGTCGCGGCCTCACCGATCCTCACGAGTTTCGGCATCCGGGTCACCTTCTCCATCGGCATCGTGGATTACAACCACGTCAAGTGCAGCCTCGACACGCTCATATTCGCGGCCGACGAGGCATCGCGCCGGGCGAAGGCACTCGGCGGCGACACCGAGGTCATCGGCAACCCGGTCGAGTCGGCCCACACGCAGCACGGCAAACTGCTCGGCGTGACGCTGACCGAGGCGCTGGATGCCGGACACCTGAACGCGCACCTGCAGCCCATCGTCCGCCTGAGTGACGGCACGCCGACCGGTTTTGAGCTGCTCCTGCGCATCAGCGACCCGCGCTTCGCCCACGTGCCGGTGCCACAGATCATCGCGATCGCGGAAGACAACGGCCTCATCCACCGGATCGGTCTCGACATGCTGCGCACGGCCTGTCGCCTGCTCACGGAGGAGGCCGCCGTGCTCGCGGGCCTGACCCTGAACGTCAACGTCTCGGTCAAGCAGCTCGTGCAGCGCGATTTTCTCGAGCACTGCCGCCGGCTCCTGCTCGACTTACCCGTGGACCCGGAGCGGATCTGCCTCGAACTCACCGAGAGCCACTGGCTCGACACCGAAGGCCCGGCGCGGGCGGCGCTCGTTGAGCTGCGCCAGATCGGCTTTACGCTCGCGATCGACGACTTCGGCACCGGCTACGCGTCACTGACCTACCTGCAGTCACTGCCGGTCAGCACGATCAAGGTCGACAAGCGCTTCGTGCAGCAGGCACCCGCCAGCCGGCGCGACCGCTCGCTGTGCGCGGGACTGCTGTCGATGGGCGAGGCCTGCGATCTTAAGGTCGTGGCCGAGGGCATCGAGACGCGCGAGCAGGCCCGCCTGCTGAGTGACCTCGGCTACGCGCACGGCCAGGGCTACCTGTGGAGCCGGCCGATGCCGGTCAGCGCGGCGCTGCGCTGGCTGAGCCACCGAACGCGCGAGGCGCCCGACCCCGTCGCGGACGACGAGACGGGTCACGGCGCGGCGCTGCGCGCCTGACGGGGTTTGCCGACCCGCGGCTCAGTAATCGACGGCGACGGTGAATTGCCAGTGACGCACCTGCTCCGGCAGCAGCTGATCGACCGTCGTCAGCCGCAGCCCGTGCGCGTTGGTCAGGTTCATGCCATCCAACCTGACGCTCACGCTGCGCGCGGCGACCTTGGACTCGTAGCGCAGCCCGGCATTCAGCAGCGTAACGGGTGCCAGGCGAAAGCGGTTGTCGGCGGTGGCCTCGCCGCCGCTGCGCCGGTTGAGCTGGACCTGCCCCGCGAACGGCCGCCAGGCCGGTGGCGCGAGGTCGAGGTTCAGCGTCAGCGACAGTGGCGTCGGCCCGATCGGCACGGTGCCGGTCGCACCGGGCTCGGCCAGCACGCGCTCGACGTGGGGCTTGAGCCAGACGGCGCCCGCCACCGCCGTAAAACCGAAGCGCGACCAGGTCGCGGACGACTCGAGTCCGCGGTGGCGCAGGGAGCCGAGCTCGGTGTAAACCGACTGTGCATCGAGATTGAAGTAGGCCTTGTCGATCTCAAAGCCGCCGAGGATGACGCTCAGCGTCTCGTCCGGCGCGTAGCGCAGCCCGGCATCGCTCTGGTGCGTACGCGTCGCCGGCGGCGGCTCGCCGCGGTTCACCGCCGTGGTCGGCGCGAGCTGCGCGTCTTCCAGTCCCTGCACGAAGCTGCCGTAGAACGTCAGCGCCGCGCCCGCGTTGACGGTAAAGCGCGCGCTGCCGAGGACCGGCGCCGTGCGGTCGGTCGACGCGCCGCTCAACGGCACGTCGATGCGCCGCGTGTAGTGACTTTGCAGCAGGCCCACGCCGAACGAGCCGCGACCGGCAAAACGCTCCTCGTACGAGACACCGGTGTCGAGCTGGCGGGTCGTGTCCTCGCTCGTCGCCGTGGTGGCGTAGGGACCGAAGCCCGGCACGGGCGGCGAGTCGAGCGTCGCCGGACCGAGGTCGACCAGCGCGTCGCCGCCGTAGTCGCGACGTGAATCCCGGCCCCGCAGCGCGACCTCGATGCGCCGCGTATGACCGCCGTCCGTCGTCCGCCGGGAGAGGCGGATCTCGCCCGCCAGCACGCTCGAGCGGAGCGGCGGCACGATGTCGAGGGTGTGGTCCGCGTGCCGGTCGGGCAGCACGGACAGGTACTCGTCGAGGTAGGTCAGCGAGTCGCTTTCCTGCGTGTTGAAGACGCCGAGGGCGAGCGACCAGGTCGGGTCGAGGGCCTGGCGGACCAGCAGTCCGGTCGTCACGAAGTGCCATTTCTGCTGCGTGAAATCGGCCACCGCCAGGTCACCCGGCACGTACACCGGCGGCGGCAGGAAGCCGTCGGTGTAGACCTGCGGCACGACCCGCCGGTCGTTGCCGGTCTGCAGCGCGACGAAGGGCTCGACCTCGGTCGCCGCCGACGGGTGCCAGCGCAGGATCGCGCTCGCGCTCACGTTCTGCGACTCGCGCGCCTCGTCGGCGAAGAAGTTCCGGTTGTAACCGACGCAGCCCCGCGTACTCAGGCCCGCGCCCAGCCCCGTCTCGGCCTCGAGCAGCGCGCCCGACTCGGAAAAGGCGCCGGCATTGGCCACGGCGCTCAGGCGCGTCTCGCCGTCCGGCACGTAGAGGTGCAGGTCCGCCACGCCCGTCGGCGCCGGAAAGCTGACCGACTGGGCGGCAATCCCGACCCGCATCGAGGTGTCCCGGACCAGGCATTGATTGATGTAGGGCGCCGTCTGGTTGTAGTAGAGGCCCTCGAGGCGCAGGTTGCCGGCCTGCTGCGGGTTGAAGCCCCGGGCGTCGCTGAGCGAGTAGAGGCCGATCGACTGGTTGCCGGTGGTGGTGCCGAACGCGTCCTCCGCCGCCGTCACCGCGTTCAGGTCGGCGCGCTGCGCCCACGCCGTCGCCGCCGCCAGCGGGATCGCGAGGGCGAGCAGGTGGCGTCCACCGCGGACCCCCGCGGCCGGGCGTCGGGCAGGTCTTTTGCGGCTCGTCGGTCTCGGTAACGTGTCGTCTTCGTGCATCACGCAGTGTCGCCACGGGCGCCGGGGTCGGTCAACGACGGGCCCGTGACGGCCGCCGCCGGGACTGGTTTAGACTCGGTCTTGGCGTAACGGGAGGCAGCCATGACGGACACGGCGGGTGCCACGGCGGCGTGGCTCGAGGTCAGCGACGGCGTGGTGCTGCTGCGCGACCGTAACACGACGCTCGGCTACTGCCGGTTCGAGCCGTCGGGCGACATCGAATACCTGTACGTGCAGCCCCGTCACCGCCGACTCGGCCACGGCCGGCGACTCCTGGACGAGGTCGCCCGCGTGACAGGACGGCGGGGACGGCTGCTGCCGCCGCTGTCACCGCTCGGTCGCGCGTTTGCCGCCTCCGTCGACCCGGACTCTCTCGCAATCGCTGACGATGACAGCCAGATGACGACCTGATCCGGTCCTTTCGTCGGATTTTAGCCGTTATGGCAGCCGTTATTCAGTCCGTCATGCGTTCGTCAACAATGTGACATCGATCGGAGATTTATTCCATAACGCATTGTTTTGTAGCGTTCTTCCTAAATTAATGTGAATTCTCAACGTGTGACCGTTCGTGGGTCCGGGCGGCGTCCCGCCGCCAGCGCAGGATGGCCTCGGCGGCCCGTGCCGCGCCCCGCTCCTCGCCCACCTGCCGGCCCACGGACGCGGCTACGGCGGCTGCCCGCGGTGAGGCGAGCAGCGCGCCGAGCCGACGGGTCAGGCGATCGACGGTGAAGGCCCGCCGGCCGAGCGTGGCCGCGAGCCCGAGGCGCACCACCCGGGCCGCGTTGTCGGCCTGGTCGGCGAAGTGCGGCACGACGAGCTGGGGCCGCCCGGCCCGCAGCGCCTGGCCGAGGGTGCCGACCCCGCCCTGGTGAACCACCGCCCTCGCCTGCGGAAAAAGTGCCGAGTACGCCGCGTAGCCCGCCACGTGCACCGCGGCGGACCCGAAGCCGCCGTGCGCGGCGAGGCCGTCGTCACCGACCAGCAGCACCGCCCGCTGCCCGAGCCGCCGCGCGGCCGCGGCGCCGACGCGGTAGAAATCGCCCGGGGCGTGGACGAACGCGCTGCCGAGCGTGAAGACGACCGGCGCCTCGCCGGCCCGCAGGAAGTCGGCGAGCGACGGCGGCAGGTCGGTCCCGCCGCCGTGTTCGCTGTCGTAGAACGCGTAGCCCGTGATCTCGACCCCGGGCGGGTAATCCGGCTGGGCCGCCCCCAGCAGCGGGGAGTAGAGGGCGAGCGTGCCCGCCGCACCGAACTGCCCGGTGAAGAGCGGGTCACCGGGCACGGGCGCGAGCCCGAGCCGTCGCCGCGCCTCGTGCACCGGCCGGCAGAGCCGCGCGAGCCGCCAGCGCACGAGCGCATGCAGCGCGTCGGCCGCGGACGGCCCGAGGGCGCGTACCGCCGGTGCCAGCCATTCGCCCGGCATGAACACCGGCGGGTCGCGGCGCGACAGGAACTGCATCGGCTGCAGCACCGCGGCCAGCCAGGCAGCGCCCTGCGCCTCGGCGGCCAGCCGTGCGCCGATCGCGGCGGTGGCGGTGACGAGCCAGGGCGTCTCGTCAAGGAGCGCTCGGGTGTCCTCGATCGTCGCCTCGAGGAACGGCAGGATCGCCCGCGTCAGGAGCCACAGCGGGTGGCGGAGCAGGAGCCGCGTGATGCCGGCCCGGTCCGTGCCGAACGCCGCCTCGAGGTCCGCGAAGGACGGCCGGATCGGCCGAAACCCGAGCCCCTCGGCCTCGACCTTCGGCCGGTACTCCGCATGGCTCGCAACGATGACGGGCACGCCGCGCGCCTTGAGCTCGAGCCCGAGCGCAATGAACGGGTGCAGGTCGCCGAGCGAGCCCCAGACCACGAAGGCGACCGGGGTCCGGTCGGCGCTAGGGGGCGGCGGGACAGCCACGCCGCTCGTCCGCGTAGGCGGCGTAGCTCGGGTACATCGTGTGATCGAGCAGGATCGCGCATTTCTCGGCGGTCGTTAACAGCGTGCTGGCACGGATTTCGTCGAGCAGCGCCGCGCCGTCGATGACCCCGGCCGCGATCGACACGCCCTGGTTGCCGAACACCAGCCGGACCCCGCCCGCCGACCACGCGGGCCAGGTCGGCAGGCCCGGGATACCGCCGTTGCCGGGCGCGCCGCGGCGGGCAAAGGTCGCCCAGTACGCCATCATCGCCTCCGACACGCGCTCGCGGCTCTGCCGGTTGGCCTCGTTGAAGAGCGCGCGGTAGGGATCGGTGCCGGGCGTTGCGTTCTCCTCGCCCGGCAGGTCGTCGTGCACGAAGCCGTAGTCGAAGCGCCCGAACACGAACGCGAGTTCGAGTCCGTGCGCGGCGCCGTAGAGCGCGCGGATATCGACCGGCCGCTCCGGCTCGTCGTCCCACTCGAAACGGTAGGCGTAGACCGGATCCGCCAATCGTCCGGCCAGGTTGTCGACCGCGCTGAAGTTCCACCACTGCGAGTAGTAGCGGTTGATGGCCTCGTAGCGCTCGCGGTCGCGGACGACCGTGTTGCCGTCGATCACCGCGCGCAGCGCCGGATCCGCCGCCAGGTAGAGCTTCTGCTCGTCGCGGTTGCCACCGATGAGGAGGGGCACGCGATGGTAGTCGCCGCGCGCCAGCCGGTCGTGGTGTGATCCCGCCGGAATCAGCACGTCGTCGTAGACGACGCTCGGCAGATCGTAGTCCGCGTGCGGTGCACGCGCCTCGACGCCGAGCAGCGCCGCCACCGGCAGCGCGCGCAGCCAGCGGGCAAGGTCCGCGTCCCCTTCACGCGCCGCCAGCGCCTTCGCCGCATCCCGGTCGGCGGCCCGCCCGGTGTCGACGAGGAGCTGCGCCACGACCTCGCGCGCGGAGAGCGGCGTCCCGGGGTCCGCCTCGTCCCGGTAGTTAACGGCCTGGGACAGGGCCATGTTCCACAGACCGCCGCTCTCGGCGATCGCCTTGTCGAACAGCCCGCGCGTGGCGGGCGCGAACACGAGCCCGTAGACGTTCTGCGCCCCGGCCGATTCGCCGAACACGGTGACGTTGCCCGGCGCGCCGCCGAACGCGGCGATGTTCTGCCGGACCCAGCGCAGCGCCGCCATCGCGTCCAGCAGCGCGAACTGGCCCGTGCGGCGGTCCTGGCCGGTGCCCGTGATCGCCGGGTGGTGGAACCAGCCAAGGAGGCCGAGGCGGTAGTTGATCGTGACGACGACAACCTGCTGGCGCGCCGCGAGACGCGCGCCGTCGTACTGCGCACCGCTGCCGTACATCTGCCCGCCGCCGTGGATGAAGACCATCACCGGCAGGTCGCGGCCTGCACCCCGCGGCGCGTAGACGTTGAGCGTGAGGCAATCCTCGCTACCAATGACGCGCAGCGCCCCCGCACGGTCCAGCCCGGGCTGGGCGCAGGGCGCACCCGGGCGAGTGGCATCGCGCAGGCCCGTCCACGACGGCGCCGGACCCGGCGCCTGCCAGCGCCGCGCACCGACCGGCGGCGCGGCGTAGGGAATGCCGAGGAAGGCCCGCGCACCGTCCGCGGTGGCCGTGCCGCTGAGCGCGCCGTTGGCGGTCCGCACGCGGATCGCGACGGCTTCGCGCTTGCCGGCGGCCGAGGCCCACGCCAGCGGGGCCACCGCCAGCACGACGGACAGGAGCAGCAGGCATCGGGATCGGCGAGTCATCGAGCACCCCCAAGGCACGCCACCCGCGCGTGGCACCGGTGGGCCAGAGTATAGGGCCTGCGCCCGCCCGGGCCCGGCCCTCGTCGCGGCGCGGTCGCTGCCGTAGACTCGGGTCCCGAACGCCGATGCCGCCCACGATGAACGCCACCCGCGCCGGGCGGCTGAGCGATCTGCTGCTCCGCCGCCTGCCCCTGCCGCCGAACGACCTCTTGCGCGACGCCACCTACCGGCGCCTGTGGGTGTCGATCCTCATTTCCTCGCTCGGCGGGCAGATCACGCTGCTCGCGCTGCCGTTGACGGCCGCGGTGCTGCTGCATGCTTCCCCCACGGAGATGGGTTTCCTGAGTGCCGCCGAGCTCGCGCCCTACGTCATCTTCGGCCTGCCGGCCGGCGTCTGGCTTGACCGCGCGCCGAAGCTGCCGATCTACGTCGTCGGCGAACTCGCGATTGCGGTCGCGGTCGGCAGCGTGCCGCTCGCGTGGTTCGTCTGGCACCTGTCGATCGTCTGGCTGTGCCTCGTCGGCTTTCTGATCGGCACCGTCAACACCATCGCCGGCAGTGCCGCGCAGATCGTGCTCACGCAGATCGTGCCGCGCGAGCGGCTGGTCGAGGCGCACGCCAAGAACACGCTCGCCAATTCGGCCGCGGAGGTGATGGGCCCGGGCGCGGCCGGGGCGCTGATCAAGCTGTTCGGTCCGCCGGTGGCGCTGCTCGCCGACGTCATCCTCCTGCTGTCATCCGCCGTGATCCTGCGCGGCATACGGGTCGTCGAGACCGTCAGCAGCAGCGGGGAGGCCTTCATCCCGGCGATGATGAACGGCGTGCGCTTCGTGCGCGGCAACGTGCTCCTCGTCGCCATGGCCGTGACCGTGGGTGCCTGGCAGTTCTTCAACCAGACCGCGACCGTGGTGCAGATCCTGCTCGCGACGCGGGTGCTCGGCATTTCGGCGAAGGGCGTGGGCCTGTCGTACATCGCCCTTGGCATCGGCACGGTCGGCGCGTCCGCGCTCGGCAACCGGGTCGCCGCGCGGATCGGCTCCGGGCCGATGCTCGTGCTCGGCTTCGTGCTGAGCGGCCTCGGCTGGGTCCTGCTCGCCGTGGCCCCCGCCAGCGCGTTCGGCGTCGTCGCCTACGCGCTGATGCTGCTGCTCTTTGGCGTGGGTGCCGTCTTCATCTTCGTGAACTTCCTGTCCCTGCGCCAGGCCGTGACCCCGGCGCCGATGCTCGGGCGCATGACGACGACGATGCGCTGGCTGAGCCTGCTGCCCGGCGTGCCGGGCGCGCTGTGGGGCGGCTGGCTCGGCGAGCACGTCAGTCTGCGCGCGGCGCTCGGCTTTGCCGGCCTCGGCTCGCTCCTGCTCGCGCTCTGCGCCTGGCGAATCACCGCGATCCGCTCGATCCGCACGCTGCCAAGCGCCGTCCACGCGCCGCACTGACGGCGCCGCGGCGCCGTCGCTCAGCGGCCGATGAAGGCGGCCATGTGAAAGCGGGCCTGCGCCTCGCCGTAGCGGTACGCCGCCCCGACCGGGCAGCGGGCCCGCGCCGCGCAGCCCCGCAACCGGCAGTCGTTGTCGGCGCTCGCCCGCACGAACCGGTCGCAGGCCGTGGTGTCGAAGGCCTCGGCCGTCACCGCCCCGATCGGGCAGGTCGTCAGGCACGGCTTGCCGGTGCAGCGCTCGCAGGGGCTTGGCCGCGCGTCGCGCGCCGGCAAGGTCAGCCGCGCACTGAAGGCGAGCGCGCCGCGGTAGGCGTGCCACAGGCCGAAGTCGGGATGGATCAGCACGCCGAGCGGCGACGGGTGCACGGGCTCCGCCGCCCGCGCCCAGCGCTGGAAGGGCAGCCACGGCGGGCCGTCATTGGGATAGAGCGCGGTCGCGCCGACCTCGCTTGCGAGCGCCCCGATCGTGCGGCGCGACCAGCGGTCGAGGGGATGCGGCCTGCCATCCCCGGCCTCGGCGGACGCCGAGAACACGGGCCACTGCAGCCCGCCGGTAAAGCCGAGCAGCACGAGCGTCCCGACCGGGTGCGCCGCGGCGACCGGTGGCAGGAGCTCGGCCGGCGGGTGCAGCGCCCCGCGCAGCGCAAGGCCCGCCCGCGCGGCACGGGCGGCGATCGACTCGAGCGTGACGTCCGCCGGGGCGCTCACCGGCCGCTGACCGGGCGCGGCCGCTCCGCGTAGGGAAAGCCGAGCGACGAGAGCCGCGTCAGCGGGCGCACGGTAACGGCCGCCTGGACGGTGCCCGGCGGGCACAGTCCGCTGCGCACCAGAATGTCGTCGGCGAGCGACGCACCGTCATCCACCGACGGCGCCGGCGCCGCGAGCGGCAGGGCGAGCGCTGCCGCCGTCGACGCGGGATCGCGTGCGATCAGCGAGAGCTCGAGGCCCGGATGGCCGTCCCGCTCGGCCGCGAGCGCGGCGGCGCTGTCCGCCACGGTCGACACCGCGACGACCGGGCCACGGATCGCGCCCGCGGCGAGCACGGCCTCGATCGGCACGCCCGTGAGCACGGTCGGCTGGAAGAAGTGGCCGGGCAGACCCCACGGCTTGAAGCGCCGCGCACCCACCTTGAGGGTGCCACCCTGTTTCAGCAGCAGCCCGACCTGCCGCTCGACGGTATCGGCGGCCGCGGCGGTCTGCAGCGGACCGAGGTCGGTGCCGGGTCGCACCGGATCGCCGCACTCGAGCAGCGCCACGGCGAGGTGCAGGGCGTCGCCGAGCGAACGGGCGATGCCCTCCTCCGCGTACACCCTGAGCGAGGCGTGCGCGAGCTGGCCGCCGTGGTAGAGCCGCGCCGCGGCAATGAGGTGCGCGGCGAGCTCCGGATCGGCATCGGCCGTGACCACGATCGCGCGCCGGATGCCCGCCCGCGCCGGCAACCCCGCCGCGAGCAGCGGCCCGGCCGCGTGCCCGGTCACGGTGGTCACCCAGCCCGGCGGCAGGTCGGCCACCCGCAGGCACTCAAGGATCGTCAGCGGCGTGCAGAGCGGCAGCGCCCAGACGCCGCCGCGGCCCGCGGCAACCGCGGCACGGAGCTCGCGCGCGAACACGTAGAGCGCCAAGTGGGGCTCGAGTACCGAGAGGACCATGCCCGGTGAATCGTCGTCGGCCGCCGGCACCGGCACCGGCAGCGGCGCCTCGAGCAGGTCCGCCACCGCGGTGACGGTGTCGAGGGCTTCCCACAGCGGCTGCCCCGATTCGAGTGACAGCGTGCGGGCGAGGTCGGCGGCGGCGGCACGGATGCGCGCGGCGGCACGAGCCAATGGCTCCGCCCGCCCGGCGGGCGAGGCCGGCG
>CAITAM010000552.1 GCA_903890265.1 uncultured Pseudomonadota bacterium
CATAATCCCACTTGGTGGCCTCTCGCACCAACGCGGTTTGATCACGCATCTCCTGACCCCAGCCAATCGGCACCGTGCGTGAGCCCAAGCGGCCCTGCTCGGTGACCGGCGTGCGGCCAGAGAACAACAGCACCGGCACATGCTCGGTGGCCGCATTGATCGCGCCGATGGTGCAGTTGGCCAAGCCGACATTGGTATGCGCCATCACCGCCTGCGCCCGGCCGGTGGCCGAAATGAGCACCGCGCGCGCGGTCGACACGGGTGCCGTGGCACGACCGGCGATGGCGGCCACGTTGCCACGGTCATCGGAGTAGACCACGTTGCGCGTGGGCACGACGCCGCCGGTCGGCGGCAGCGCAAAGCCGCTGCGGGTGAAGGTCTGGATGCTGTTGGTGCCGTCCTGGCGGACCGTGACGCTGGGATCGAGCGGGCCGTGGCGGATGATCACCACCTCGCCGGCGTCATAGGCGCCGTTGCGGTTGGCGTCGACGAAGACCACCCAGGCCGAGAACGGCGAGCCGTCGCACACCGGTGCCGCGGCGTTCGGCAGCGCCGTGCCGCAGACAATCGTGTTCGTCTGGCGCTTGATCGCCTCGGCCCGGGCAACGGCCAGCGAGTGCAGCAGGTCGTTGCTGGCCGTCGTCAGGCGCGAGTTGCGAAGGTAGTCGCGCATCGTCGGCACGGCGATGGCGGCCAGGATCGCCGTCACCGTGACCGCGACCATCAGTTCGAGAATGGTGAAGCCCGCCGACCGGCGCGGGCTCGCACCCGGCCGTGTCAGGTTCTTCCGTAAGGCGTCGCGAGGGCAGTTATTCCAACGGGATGGCCGCATGGGTGGTGATCGTGTCCGAAGCGCAGGGCTTCAACGGTGTCAGTGGGCCACAGCGGACCGCCATCGGCCCTTGAAGCGCGTCACAGTCTTAACAGAACTTGGCAGTCGGCGCGGCCGAATGCAAACCGGGCCCGGTCGCTTGGTCGCCGCGCACGCCGCTGCAACGAGAGGCCCGGGCCGCGTGTGGGCCAGGGGCCGCGTCAGCGGGCGACGCGCATCGTAAGACGAATCTCGAACAGCTTCGGCCAGTTCTTGCCCGTGACGAACAACCGGTCGCGACCGGCGTCGTAGGCAATGCCATTCAACACGTCCGTTTCACCCGGCACGCGTTCACTGTCCGGCAGCAGTCCGCGCAGGTCGATGACCGAGGTCACCTCGCCACTCACCGGGTCGATGCGGACAATGAAATCCGTCTGCCAGACGTTGGCGTAGATCTCACCGCGGATCCACTCGAGCTCGTTCAGGTTGCGCAGCGGCTTGCCGTCGAGGTGCACCGCGAGCCGGCCGGTTTCGGCCAGCGTCTGCGGGTCGAGGAAACGCAATTCGGCCGTGCCGTCGCTCATGATCACGCGCCGGCCGTCGTGGGTCAGGCCCCAGCCCTCACCCGGGTAATGGAAGCGCCGCTCGACCTTGAAACTGTCGAGCGAGCGCACGAAACCGAGTTCCGAGCGGTAGGTCAGGCTGATGAGGCGCGAGCCGACGTTGACGATGCCCTCGCCGAAGAGATCGGCGGGCAGGTCGACACGCTGCTGCACGGCGCCGGTTTCCAGCTTCACGCGGCGAATCGACGACTGGCCCTCGAGCCCGGTGCTCTCGTAGAGGTAGCCGTCCAGAAAGAACAGTCCCTCGGTGAAGGCATGCTGGTCGTGCGGGTAGGTGTGCACGATCTCAAAGCCGTAGACCGGCACCGCCGCGCGCGCCGCCGTGCCGAGGGCGAGGAGCGCGAGGCTGAGCGTGAGTAGCAGGCGCAACCGGGTCAGGACGGGCCCCGGCGGGTGACGAGGGTAGGCCACGGAGCGGGAATCGCGCTAGAGCGCGCCGCCGATCGAGAACGGACGGCGGCCGGCCGCGTCGGCCGGTGCCAGCATGTCGAGCACGGGCAGCAGGTCCGCCGGCGTCGTCGGACGCGAGCCGAGCGTGCCATCGAGCCGGTAGGTGCGGTCCTTGGCGAGGCTGAGCGCGGCGTCGAGCGCGAGCGGCGCCGTGGTGTCGTGCACGCGCCCGGCGAGACCGCCCGCCGGCGCACGCTTCGCGCTCGCCGCGTCGAAGACGAGTTCGTAGCTGCCAAGGCGCGCCGGGCTGAGCGCGACCTTGAGGTCGTTGACCGCGAGCGTCCCGCTGAGCGCGACCGGCCAGCCGTGCACGAGTGTCGCCTGGCCGACCTTGAGCACGACGCTGCCGGACGCCTGCGGCAGGCCGCCCGCACCGGTCAGCGCGACCAGCGCCTCGAGCGGACCGTCGGCCTTCAGGTCCGACAGGGTCACCCGGCCGAGGGGCCTGAGCGACACGTCGCCCTCGACGTGCAGCGCAGGCCCCGGCAGCGTCACGTGGAAGCCGAGCCCGAGGGTGAGGAGCGCAAACGGCCGGAAGCGCCACTCGAGCGGCCCGAGCGACTGGCCGCCGGCGACGAGCCCGTCGGCCGCGCCGGAGAAGAGCGACCCGCTCGGGTTGACGAACTGCACGGCCGGCGGCAGGCGCTTCACGACCCACGCCGCCGGGACGTTGGCGCACAGCACGAGGACAAACGTGCCCACGCCGATCAGGAGGAGGGTGCGGGGACGCAAGGTCGCGCGCTACGGCCGGGCGAGGGTCAGCGTCGCGGTGACCTGACCGGGCACGCCGGCACGCTCGATCGACGCCGCTTGGACGCCGACGCCGGTCTGCTCCTGCATCCGGATCAGCCAGCCGACCAGCTGGTCGAAGGGGGCGTTCTCGAGCCGGATCTTGAGCTGCGCGGTGCCGATCGGATCGGTACCGGCCAGCGTCAGTCCCGCCTCGCGGCTGCTCGCGTCGACCACGGCGAGCAGCGACTGGCCGTCGGCCGCCGGCCGCGGTGCGCTCGCGAGCACCGGTGCGACACTGCGCAGGTACGCGACGTCCGCGCGCTTCTGCGTCACCCGTCGCTCGACCTTGGCCACGAGGCCGTGCAGCGAGGACACCAGCGACAGCACGACGAGGATCGGCACCACGACCGCCGCCACGCGCAGCAACCGCTGCTCGGACGGCTGGCGGCCGCCGTACCAGGCCAGCAGTTCGGCCTTCCAGCCGGCGAACGGCAGGCGCACGTTGAATTTGAGGTTGCCGGTGGCCATCAGGAGCCCTTGACCTGCAGGTGACCCTGGTAACGCGACTCTTTCTGCGTGGTGCCCTGCATCGCCGCGCTCAGGCCCTGGCTGCTGATGGACTGCTGGAAGCGGTCGAGCGCGCCCACGTCCGGCGCTTCGAGCGTGAGCTCGGTCGTGCCCTCGCGGTAGTTGACGGTTGACAGCGTGGTGTTCGGCGCCTGGCCCATGGCCTGCGCCACGACGCCGAGCGTCCCGAGGAGCCCGCCGTGGCCGGCCGCCGCGAGCGCCCGGACCCGGCCTTCAGCCACCGCCCGCAGGTTCGGCAGCCGGGCGGGGTTCGTGATGTCCGGCAGCGCCTCGCGCGCGACGGCCAGGAGCTCGGCGTCGAGCTTCCGTTCCTCGGCGCGCAGATGGAAGTAGCCGTAGGCCTGGGTGCCGACGTGCAGGGCCAGAAACGCCGCGGCGAGCGACGCCGCGAGCCGCCAGCGCGGCCACTGGCCGCCCCAGTCGCCGCGCGGCGCGTAAGCGCCCTGCAGTAGGTTGAATGGCGCC
>CAITAM010000553.1 GCA_903890265.1 uncultured Pseudomonadota bacterium
ATCAGCGCCTCGCCCCAGTGGTTGCCAGTGGGACGGCCGGCGGGAAACCCGTGCAAGCTACACAGGCCCGCGAAGTTCCGGGTGGTGACCGGGGCCTTGCGGGTCCGAAACGCGAAATTGCCGGGGAGTTGCGCCCAGTAGGCGGAAGCGAGCGCGAGGTCCTCGCGTGCGACCAACATCCCGGTCTCGCCGAGGAGCGTGCGGGCCGTTTCGATGCTGGTGTTGAGGGTCTTGAGGGCGACTCTGGGGTCGCCCGTCACGGCATCAAAGGGCTCGGTCAGTACCTGCAGCGTCAGGTGGTGATCGCCCATCGCGAATTCGTTGCTCGCTATCTGGTCAAGTGCCTCGGACAGCTCCGCCGCCTGGCTGACGGCAAGGTCCCCGGCATTGACGAGGCGGCTTTGCTGGCGGGCCAGGATCTTCTGCGCCGTCGCCTTCTCCAGGAACGCGAAGCTCTGCGTCAGGACGAACGGGAAATCGACGGTCAGCAGCCGATTGAAGAGCCCGGGCGTCGTCGGCGTCGGGTAGTCCTTGATCCCGAGGAACGCACCCAGCCGGGTCCGGGTCGGCGTGCGGTACTCGATCGCTTCCCGACCGAAGAACACGCGGGAGGTCGGCAGGACCTCGGCGAGCGGCGCGCGAGGTAGCGGGATCGGTTGGTGCTCGCCGTTGATGAGAAGCGCGAGGAAACCCAGCGCGTCGGAGGTCCGGGACCCGCCGGTGCCCTGGAGCGCCAGCGGTTCCGGGTCGTAGCGGTCGAGTCCCGCGAGGACCTGCTCCGCGAGCTTGGCGCAGGCGTCCAGCGCCTCGCGCGCAAGGGTGGCGGCGACGTCCGTGTCCTGGGCGGCCAGGAACGACGCAAACGGCAGCCCAAGTGAGCCGATCGTGGGGCGGTAGAGGACGGAGACGAACCACTCGTTGACCATGAGGGTGTCGTTCGTGATGCGCTGGCGGTAGGCATCGTTAAGCTCCTGGGCAAAGCCTGGCTCGAACGTGCCACCCGGATAGACGGACTCGCGCCGCCGAACGAGGTGCGTCCACAGCGCGACGTGGCGGCTGGCGAGGTTCCGAAAGAGCGCGTTCAGCCGCTCGTGCCAGGAATTCAGGGTCTCGTCATCGGTCGTCTCGAAACTCGCCCCACCGAGTCGAAAGCACTGCAGGTACGCGCCGTTTGTCGTCCGAATGACGGTCGGCGAGATCTGTGCCGCATACGGGACCTCGCCCCCGAGCGGTCGATCCCACACCGTGGTCCAGGCGGCGCTCATGGCACCCTCCGCCGGCGCCCGGCGCCGTTCGGAAGATCGACGTTCAGGGGTCCCCGGGTCGGCGTCCCGAAACCCCGAGTCGCGATCGACGGTGGCCACGAGGCGGTGCGTCCCCAAAGCGCGAGGAGATCAAAGAACCGGGGCTCGGAGACGCACACGAGCCAGAAAAGCCCGTGCACCGGGATGCAGACCAGCAGCCAAACGAGGTTCTTCGTCAGGAGAAAGAGTTCGACGGTCACGAGACCGTTGACGAGCATCGCGGCGTAGGTGACACCGCCGACCAGCGCCGGGCGGGTCACCCCGACGAAGAGCGGATCCGCCGTGAGGCCTTGATTGCGGGAGGTCGGCATCGGGGTCATGGCTCAGACCCCGAACATGCCGCGCACCCACGTCACGAGCAGCGGGGCACCGAAGAAGAGCGCAATCCCGAGCACGCCACTGACGGCCCAGCCCCAGCTGATGCGGTTAAACCAGGCACCGACACCGAGCACCATGACGCCGATCACGGCGACCGGGGTAAGGATGGCGAGCAGGTTCGTTTGAAAAGCCGTCGCCCCCGTCGCGAACGGGCTCGCCGCCTGGGCAAACGCCAGCGTCGGCAGCAGCGCGGATCCTGTGAGCACGTGCCGGACGGCCCTGGCTCGCCTACCGACATCCCGCCGCTTCGTTTCGCGATCGTGATTCGCCTGCATACCGTGATCCCCCTGCTGGCGCCCTCAAGG
>CAITAM010000554.1 GCA_903890265.1 uncultured Pseudomonadota bacterium
CAACTTTGCCCGAATTTCCGGGCAGGGTTCGTTCGCGAGTCCCGAGTCGGTGCCTCTCACGCTGCTGATTCCGAGCTTCCTCACCAGCGAGTTGAAGACCGCTTTCCAGATCGGATTCATGATCTTCATTCCCTTCATGGTCATCGACCTGGTCGTCGCGAGCGTGCTCATGTCCATGGGCATGATGATGCTGTCACCGATGCTGATTTCACTGCCGTTCAAGCTGATGCTGTTCGTGCTTGTCGACGGCTGGACGCTGCTCATGGGCACTCTCGCCCAGAGCTTCGTGACCTGAGGAGCCTGATATGACACCGGAAAGCGTCATGAGCATTGGCGAGCACGCCCTGACGGTCACCGCGATTCTCGCGGCGCCGCTGCTGCTCTCGGCTCTCATCGTTGGCCTCGTCATCGGCATGTTGCAGGCCGCGACCCAGATCAATGAGGCGACGCTGTCCTTCATTCCGAAGCTGCTCGTGGTGGTCGTCACCCTGTTCGCAACCGGTCACTGGATGCTGCAGACCCTGATGGACTACACGCGCTCACTGTTCGAGAGCATTCCCGGGATGATCGGCTGACCCATGAACTTCGAGCTCGACAAGCTGGTGCCGATGATTGCGCGGGACGCGTGGGTCTTCCTGCGCCTCACCGGCTTCATGATTACCGCGCCGATGCTGTCGAACGTACTCGTGCCGGTCAGGATCCGGGTCATCCTGCTGGTCGCGCTGACCGTGCTCGTGGCCCCGGTCGCCGCACGCGACAGCGTGCCGCTCGGCTTCGATGGCCGAAGCCTGCTCGCGGCGGCGAATGAACTCCTGGTCGGCGCCGCCATCGGCTTTACGGTGCAGATCGCCATCGAGGCGCTGTCGTTTGCCGGAACGCTGACCGCTCTGGCGATGGGCCTTGGTTTCGCGACCCTGGTCGATCCGATGCATCGTGGCGACGAGCCGGTGGTCGGCCAGTTCTATCAGATACTCGCGATTCTCGTGTATCTCGCGGTGGACGGACACCTCGTACTGCTTGGCACGCTGATCGAGAGCTTTCGCTGGCTGCCCGCTGGCGGCGGCAGCCTGGCGCGCGAATCGCTCTGGTCGATGGCCGGCCTTGGTGCCCGGCTGTTCGCCAGTGGCCTCCTGATCGCTCTGCCGGGCGTCGTTGCGCTCCTGATCGTCAACCTCGCGCTCGGCGTCATGAGTCGTGCCGCGCCGCAGCTCAACCTGTACGCCGTGGGCTTTCCGATCACGGTCATGTTCGGGATGGTCGTCCTGATCCAGGCGCTGCCTGCGGTGCGTACAGGCTTCGAAGGCGTTCTGCGTGACTCGCTCGGGCTCGCCGCCAACCTGGCCGCGGCGAGGTAGCCGTCATGTCCGAGAACGAAAACGGCACCGAGAAAACACTCGAACCCACCGAGAAGCGGATCCGGGAGGCTCGGGAACGCGGCGAAGTGGCGCGGTCGCGCGAACTCGGCTCGGCCGCAGTGACCATCGGTACCGCCGCGGCGCTCATGTATGCGGGCCGCGGCATTGCCGGGCAGATGGCCGAGATCCTGCGGGACTCCTTCCGGGTCGACCGGGCAACCCTCGACGACCCGGGTCTCATGGTGTCGGCGATGGGGCACTCGACGCTGCAGGCGCTCTCTGCCATCACGCCGATCCTTGCGGTCTCAGCCACGGCGGCGGTGCTGGCGCCGCTCGCGCTCGGCGGTTTCATCTTCTCGCCTCAGGCCCTGGCGCCCGATTTCAGCCGGCTCGATCCGCTGTCGGGTCTCGGTCGGGTGTTTGGCAGCAAGGGCCTCGTCGAACTTGCCAAGGCGCTGCTAAAGCTCGTGGTGGTGGGTACCCTGACCGTGAGCGTCACGCACCAGATGATGGGCGAAATGCTGAAGCTGGGTTCGCTGCCCACCGAGATCGGCATCGGGCGTGCGGCAGGTCTGGTCGTGCGGGCGTTTCTCTACATGAGCAGCGGGCTGCTGCTGATTGCGGCAGTGGACGCGCCGTACCAGTGGTGGAGCTATCGCAATCGGCTGATGATGACGCGTCAGGAAGTGCGCGACGAAATGAAGGAGAGCGAAGGTCGGCCGGAGATCAAGGCCAAGATCCGCCAGCTCCGGCAGCGCTACGCCAAGCAGCGCATGATGCGCAAGGTTCCAACGGCCAGCGTCGTCGTCACGAACCCGACCCACTACGCGGTGGCGCTCTACTACGAGCCGGCGAAAGCCGGGGCGCCCCGGGTCGTGGCGAAAGGCAAGGATCTCGTGGCGAGCGAGATCCGCCGTATCGCGCTCGAGAACAACGTGCCGTTGTTCGAGGCGCCGCCGCTCGCCCGCGCGATCTATGCCACGACGGAGATCGATCACGAGATCCCGCGCGGCCTGTACGTCGCGGTGGCGCAGGTCCTTTCGTACGTCTTCCAGGTCAAGAAGCTCACGCCACACCGGGCGGCGAAGTTGCGGCGCCCGGCGCCGGTCGTCGGCGAGGAGTTCGCGAAGTACACCAAGGATGAGGGCGCGCCGTGAGCACACCCTCGGTCGGTGACGCGCTGATCAGCTTTGGCAGGCAGGGCCTGGCGGTGCCGCTGCTGCTGATGGTCGTGCTGGCGATGATGGTCCTGCCGCTGCCGCCGATCCTTCTCGATCTCTTCTTCACCTTCAATATCTCGCTGTCCCTGGTCGTCATTCTCGCCGTCATCTACGTGAAGCGGCCGCTCGAATTTGCCGCTTTCCCGACGGTTCTGCTCGGCGCGACGCTGCTCAGGCTCGCACTCAACGTGGCGTCGACCCGTGTCGTTCTGCTGCATGGCCACACGGGACCGGCGGCTGCGGGACACGTCATTCAGTCCTTCGGCGAGTTCGTCATCGGCGGCAACTACGCCGTCGGGATCGTCGTTTTTGCGATCCTCGTGATCATCAACTTCATGGTCGTGACCAAGGGCGCGGGACGCGTGTCCGAGGTCACCGCGCGATTCACGCTGGACGCCATGCCCGGCAAGCAGATGGCGATCGACGCCGATCTGAACGCCGGGCTCATTACCAACCAGGAAGCGACGGTCCGCCGACAGGAAGTGCGTGAGGAAGCGGACTTCTACGGCTCGATGGACGGTGCCTCGAAGTTCGTCCGGGGCGACGCCATGGCCGGCATCATGGTGGTCGTCATCAATATCATCGGTGGGCTGGCCGTCGGCACGCTCCAGCACGGCCTGTCGGTGGCCGAGGCCGGCCGGCTCTACACGGTGCTGACCATCGGTGACGGACTCGTGGCGCAGATCCCGGGCCTGCTGCTCTCGGTCGCGGTCGCGATTCTAGTCACCCGCGTCTCGCGCTCGTCGGACATGAGCCAGCAGGTCGGTATGCAGATCTTCGGCCAGCCGAAGGCGCTTGGCGTTGCCGCCGGCGTGCTCGCGGCCATGGGCCTGATCCCGGGCATGCCGAATCTCGCGTTCCTGCTGATGGCGGCGGTCTGCGGCTCGGGCGCCATCTGGCTGTCGCAGCGCGCGAATGAAAAGCCCGCCGCGGAGCAGAAGGCCGCGGCGGCGGCTGCGGCCGCGACGACGACGGCGGCGGCGCCGAACCCCGAACAGAAAGAACTCTCGTGGGACGACGTCGAGTCGGTGGATTCGGTCGGACTCGAGGTCGGGTACCGGCTCATCGCGCTGGTCGACAAGAACCAGGGGGGGGAGCTCATGAGCCGCATCAAGGGCGTGCGGAAGAAGCTGTCCGAGGAACTTGGCTTCCTCGTGCCCGCGGTGCACATCAGAGACAACCTCGATCTCGGTCCGACCCAGTACCGGGTGTCGATCCAGGGTGTGCCGGTGGGCGAGTCGGACGTGTACCCGGAGCGGGATATGGCCATCAATCCGGGCACCGTGACGGTTCCGATGTCCGGGACGGCGGCCAAGGATCCGGCGTTCGGTCTCGACGCGGTGTGGATCGACCGGGCGCGCCGGGAGCAGGCCCAGGCCCAGGGCTACACGGTCGTGGATGCCAGCACGGTCATCGCGACACACCTCTCGCAGCTCCTGAGCACGCACGCGCACGAACTCCTCGGCCACGAGGAAGTTCAGCAGATGCTGGCAAGGCTGCAGAGGAGTGCGCCGAAGCTCGTCGAGGAGCTGGTGCCCAAGGCGATGCCGCTGTCGGTCGTCGTCAAAGTGCTGCAGAACCTTCTGCAGGAGCGGGTGCCGATCCGCAACCTTCGCACCATCGCCGAGACGCTGGCGGAGCTCGCCCCCCGTACGCAGGACCCGACGCCGCTGACCCAGGCGGTGCGCGTCTCCCTCGGGCGGTCCATCGTGCAGGGGATCACCGGCCTGCGCTCGGAGCTACCGGTCATTACGCTCGATCCGCAGCTCGAGCAGATGCTCGGCGACGCGGCCGGGTCCCCGGACGCCGCGATCGAGCCGGGGCTCGCGGATCGTCTGTGCCAGGCACTCGGGGAGAAGGCCCGGCGCCAGGAAGTGACGGGTGAGCCTGCGGTGCTCCTCGTGTCGCCGCGGCTGCGGCCGGCGCTGGCGCGGCTGCTGCGCCACGCCGTGCCTTCGCTGAACGTGCTCGCCTTTAATGAAGTTCCTGAAAGCCGGCGCATTCGTGTCGTGGCCGCGGTCGGCCGGTGACGAGGAGTAACTCGTGAAAATTAAACGCTACGTGGCGCCCACCATGCGCGAGGTGCTCGCGCAGGTCCGCGAGGAGCAGGGTCCCGACGCCGTGATCATTTCCAACCGGCGGGCCGAGAACGGTGGCGTCGAGCTCATTACCGCCGTTGACTACGACGACGCGCTGATGGACGAGGCCCTGCGCGCGGTGTCCGGCAACGACGCGGCAGCGGCGGACCCGGGGGCGCCCCACCCGGATGTCTACGAGCGGCCGGTGCCGCCGGCCAACCCCTATGCAGCCAGCGAGGCACCGGAGCCGCCGCGCATCGTCTGGTCGCAGGATCCGGGGCTCGTCGCGATGCGCCGCGAGGTGGAGTCGCTGCGCGAACTGCTCGAACAGCAGCTGGCGGCCCTGTCCTGGAATGACCGGATGCGGCGTGAGCCGGTGCAGGCACGGGTGCTTCTTGAGCTCAGCAAGCTCGGCATCGCGCCGGACACGGCCCGACTGCTGGTCGACGGCCTCGCGAGTCTCGCGCCCGATTCGGAGCCCGCGAAGGTCGCGCTCGCACTGCTGATGAAACACGTGGCGGTCGTCGACGAGGCGGATCTCAAGCGGCAGCGCATTACCGCCATCGTCGGCGCGACCGGCGTCGGCAAGACCACGACGCTCATCAAGCTCGCCACAAGGCACGCGCAGAAGCACGGCCCGAAGAGCGTCGGTTTTGTCAGCATCGCCGAGGATCGGATCGGTGGTCGTGACGAACTCGTGTCGTTCTGCCGGTTGATCGATGCCCCGCTGGTGCGGGCCGACACCGCCCGCGGGCTGTCGGCGGCTCTTGCGCAGCTGCAGGAGCGCAGCCTCGTGCTGATCGATACGCCGGGCGTGGGCCCCCGCGACCCGAAGCTCGCCGAGCGCCTTGCCCTGCTGCAGCACCTCGGCGGCCGCTGCCAGCTGCTCCTCGCACTCGCCGCGAATGCAGACCAGGGCGCCCTGGACGAGCTGACCCGTACCCTCAAGCCGCTGCGGTGCTCGCGCGTCCTCCTGACGAAGGTGGACGAAGCCGCGACCCTGGGTGGTCCGCTGTCGGTGGTGATGCGCCACGCGCTGCCACTGGCCTACCTCAGTACCGGCCAGGGCTTGGTCGAGGACCTGCACGCCGCCGCGGCGCGCCGGATCTGGCTCATCAAACAGGCCTATACGCTGGCCAGCCGCGACGCGCCGCTGGTACCGGTCGACGATCACTACATGGCCGAACATTTCGGCAGGCAGGCAAAACATGCTTGAGGCACGCGAGTACTCACCCGGCGCGGCGCTCGCACCGGGTCCGGTGAAGGTCATTGCCGTGACCGGCGGCAAGGGGGGCGTTGGCAAGACGACAGTCACCGCCAACCTCGCCGTGGGCCTCGCCCAGCGCGGCCGGGACGTGCTGGTGCTGGACGCCGACCTCGGGCTTGCCAACCTCGACGTGATGCTCGGCTTGCAGCCGCGCTACAACCTGAGCCACGTGCTGGCCGGTGAGCGCACGATCGACGAGGTGCTGGTCGAGGGTCCGGCCGGGGTCAAGATCATCCCGGCGAGCTCGGGCGTACGGCGGATGCTCAGCCTGAACCCGCTCGAGCAGGCAGGGCTCATCCGCGCGTTCAGCGACATGAAGCGCCACATCGACGTGATGCTGCTCGATACCGCGGCCGGCATCCACGAGGACGTGCTCCTCTTCTCCCGTGCTGCGCACCACGTCATGGTGGTGGTCTGCGACGAGCCGGCGTCGCTGACCGACGCGTACGCGCTGATCAAGGTGCTGTCGCGGGATTTCGGCGTCGGAAGGTTCCGGATTCTGGCGAGCCAGACGCGCGTGCTCGGCGAGGGCCGGGACCTATACGAGAAGCTGCGCAAGGTCTGTGACCGGTTTCTCGATGTGACGCTCGACTTTGCCGGGGCCGTGCCGCAGGACGACTTCATCCGCAAGTCCATCCAGTGCCAGCGGGCGGTGGTCGACCAGTATCCCGGGTCGATTGGCGGTCAGGCATTCAAGAAACTGGCGAGCGTGGCCGATAGCTGGGGTACCCCCGCGGGAGCAAGCGGGCATCTTGAGTTCTTTGTCGAGCGAATGGTGCTCGGTAAAGCTGGCGTGAGTTCTTTGCAATGACAGCAAGAAAACATTACGCCGAAGCCGCGCGTCCGAGCAGCGCGGCCTCGGATGACTTGTCCCAGGAAGAGATCGTGCTCCGGCACGCGGGGCTCGTTAAGCGAATTGCGTATCACCTCGTCAGCCGGATGCCGCCCACCGTCGAGGTAGATGACCTGATCCAGGCGGGCATGATCGGCCTGCTGGATGCCGCGCGGCACTACACCGCGAGCAAGGGCGCGAATTTCGAGACCTACGCCGGTATCCGTATCCGCGGTGCGATGCTGGACGAGGTTCGCAAGTGCGACTGGACGCCGCGCTCGGTCCATCGTGGTGCCCGGGAAATCGCCGAGGTCATCCGCAAGATCGAGAACGAGACCGGACACGAGGCGAAGCCCGCGGATATCGCGAGCGCCCTCGGGATGTCGCTCGATGGCTATTACAAGTCCGTCCAGGATGCGGCGACCTGCCGGCTGTTCAGCTTCGACCAGTTTGCGGACCCGAACGAGGAAAGCCTGCTTGATCAGGCACGCGACGACGGTCCCACCCCGGCCGAGCACATGGAGCAGGACGATTTTAAGATGGCGCTCGCAGCGGCCATCGACGGTCTGCCGGAGCGCGAGCGGCTGGTGCTTTCGCTCTATTACGACGAGGAACTCAATTTGCGGGAAATTGGCGCGGTGCTCGAGGTCAGCGAGTCCAGGGTCTGCCAGATCCACGGGCAGGCACTGGTCCGGTTGCGAGCCCGCATGTCCGACTGGTCGCAGGGCCGCTGAAG
>CAITAM010000555.1 GCA_903890265.1 uncultured Pseudomonadota bacterium
CTGAGCGCCGGCGTTACGGCGACGACCACCGGCACGCCGGGCGGACCGACGGCCCCGTCGACCCCGGCAGGCCTCGCCGTCAGTGCCGTGACCAACACGGGGCTGACGCTGTCGTGGGCCGCAGCCACCGACGGCAGCGGTCCCGGCATCGCGGGCTACCGGATCTTCCGCAACGGCAACACGGCCACAGCCGTGGCCGTGACCCAGTCAACCTCGTACACGGATTCCGGCCTGACGGCTTCGACGACCTACAGCTACCAGGTCGCGGCCTATGACAAGTCGGCGGCTCCGGTCCAGTCCGCCCTGAGCACGACGGTCTCGGCGACGACGCTCGCCAATCCGCCACCGCCGGTGTCTGCCATCGATGCGGCGCGTCTCCTCGACCAGGCCACCTTTGGCGCAACCCAGGCGGACATCAGCCACGTCCAGGCTGTCGGCATCCAGAAATACGTCCAGGAGCAGATGGCTCTCGCCCCGACCCTCTACACGGTCCCCTACGCGCCGCTGCCGATGCCGGCCAACTGCACGTTCAACAGCAGCGATCCCGTCGTGACGCTGTGTGCGCGTGAAACCTACAGTTCCTACCCGCTGCAGCGGCAGTTCTTCCAGCGTGCCCTGACGGCACCCGACCAGCTGCGGCAGCGTGTCGCCTTTGCGCTGTCGCAGATCTTCGTCGTCTCGGCCGTCGACTTCTACCCGACGTACGCGATGGCGGACTACCAGAACATGCTGGTCCGTGATGCGTTTGCGAACTACCGGACATTGATCGAGGACGTGACGCTGAACCCGGTCATGGGTTACTACCTCGACATGGTCAACAACGACAAGAGCAACGCAAAGACCGGCACGACGCCGAACGAGAATTACGCGCGCGAGATTCTTCAGCTCTTCTCGATCGGTCTCGCTCAGCTGAAGCCGGACGGCTCGATCGTCACCGACGGCAGCGGCAATCCGGTACCGACCTACGACCAGAGCGTCATCGAGGGCTACGCGTACCTGTTCACCGGCTGGACGTACCCGACGCTCGCCGGCGCGACCGCGAAGTGGACTAACCCGCAGACCTACGGCGCACCGATGGTGGCCATTGCGACCCACCACGAGCCCGGCACGAAGCTGCTCCTGAACGGCGTCACCGTTCCTGCCGGCCAAACGCCCGCGCAAGACCTCAAGATCGCACTCGACACGATCTTCAACCACCCGAACGTCGGTCCGTTCATCGGTCGCCAGCTGATCCAGCGCCTCGTCACGAGCAACCCGAGTCCGGCGTACGTCGCACGCGTAGCGGCCGTGTTCGCCAACAACGGCCAGGGCGTGCGTGGCGACCTGGGCGCGGTCGTGACCGCCATTCTCACCGACCCCGAAGCGCGCGGCGATCAGCCGGCCACGGTCAGTTTCGGCAAGCTGCGCGAGCCCGCGCTGGTGCTGACGGGTGCGCTGCGTGCGCTCGGTGGCCAGACCGACGGTGTCGCGCTCGAGTCCGTGTCCAACACGATGGGTCAGCCCATCTACTCGCCGCCGACGGTGTTCAATTTCTTCCCGCCGAGTTACCAGCTGCCGGGGACCGCCGATTTGGGCCCTGAGTTTTTCATCGACGACGCGGCGACCAGCCTCGCCTACACGAACCACGTGAACCAGCTGATCCTGCACGCCGGCTACTCGCCGGTCAGCAACGTCACCGGCAGCACCGGCACGACCGTGTCGCTTGCCGCCTACACGGGCATCGCCGACCCGGGTGCGCTGGTGGACGCTCTCAGCGCCACGCTGATGCACGGCTCGCTGTCGGCGCCGGCCCGCGCCGCAATCGTGACGGCGGTGAGCGCCGTGCCGTCAACGAATCCCCTGGGCCGGGCCCAGACGGCGGCCTACCTCCTTTTGTCATCCGACCAGTACCGAGTGGAGCGCTGAAATGGACCGTCGCCAGTTCCTGTGCCACACCGGCGCCATCTCCGGATCGATTGCCCTCGGTCAGCTGGCCGCGGCCACGGCACGCGCCGCCGCACCCGGCGACTACAAGGCCCTGGTCTGCATCTTCCTCTACGGCGGCAACGACTCGAACAACATGATCGTGCCGGTCACGAGCGCCGGCTACCAGAGCTACGCGGCCGTACGCGGGCCGCTGGCGCTTGGCGATCCGACGAGCGGCAATCCCTTCGGTGGCGTCGATGCGTCGGGCAACTCCACCGCGCTGCTGCCGCTGGTCGATGGCAGCGGCCAGGCCACCTACGGCGTGCACAACGCGCTGTCCGGCGTGCGTGATCTGTGGAATTTGGGCGAGCTCGCGGTCGTCGCCAACGTCGGCACGCTGACCGCACCGCTGACCAAGGCGGACTATCTCGCCGGCAAGTCGCGACCGGACAATCTCTTCTCGCACATCGACCAGCAGCACCAGTGGCAGACCGCGGTGTCATCCAGCGGCGCCATTGCGTCCGGCCAGGGGCTGACCGGCTGGGGTGGGCGGCTGCTCGACCGCCTCGCGACGATGAACTCGGGCTCGCAGGTCCCCGCCATGATTTCGACGGCGGGCAATAACCTGCTGATCACGGCGCCGGCGGCCCGCTCGCTCGTGGTGCCGGTTACGGGCTCGTTCGCCGTCCAGGGCTTCAGCACCTCGAGCGCGGACGTGGCCCGGCGAACGGCCCTCCAGCAGCTGCTCGGCCTCGACAGCCAGTACGATCTCGTCCACGCCGCCGAGGGTGTCATGGCCAGTGCGCTCGCGAGCAGCACGGTCGTGAATCCGCTGTTGAGTTCGACCAGCACCACGTCGGCGACCTATTTCAGCGGCCTGAGCTCGGGATTCGCGCAGCAGATGCTCGCGATCGCCAAGCTGATCGAGGGCCGCAGCACGCTCGGTGCGCAGCGCCAGCTGTTCCTTGTCAACCTAGGTTCGTTCGATACCCACACGAACGAGCTTGCCACCCAGCAGAAGCTCTATACCGACCTCGGTGCCGGCCTCAAGGCCTTTCACGCGGCGATGGCTGCCATCGGGGCCGGCACGAACGTCACCTCGTTCACCCTTTCCGACTTCTCGCGCACCTTCAAGCCCAATACCGGCGGCGGCTCGGACCATGCCTGGGGCAGCCATCACCTGGTGGCCGGCGGCGCGGTTAAGGGCAAGGCACTCTACGGCGCCATGCCGACGCTGCAGCTCGGCGGCATCGACGACGAGGGTGGCGAGGGTCGCTGGATTCCGACCACGGCCGTCGACCAGTACGCGGCGACCCTCGCCGCGTGGTTTGGCGCAGCGCCCGCCGACATTGCCTATGCGCTGCCGAACTTCAGCGCCTTCCCGGCCGGCGCGCTCGCGTTCGTCTGAGCCTGCCGGACCGGTCAGCGCGCGACCGCCGCGGGCGAGCCTTCGCCGCCGCCGCCACAGAGCATGCAGTCAGCGCTGCGCGTACTGCCAGTTGGCGGCGACGTAGTAGCGGGCGTCATCCGCCACGAGCGCCGGCCTGCCGCGGATTATGTCGGCCGCCTTCTCGGCAAGCATGATCGTCGGCGCGTTCAGGTTGCCCGTCGTGATCGACGGCATGATGGACGAATCGACGACGCGCAGACCGTCAACCCCGATGACCTTGGTTGACGGATCGACGACCGCCATCGGGTCGGTGGCGCTGCCCATCTTGCAGGAGCAGGACGGGTGGTACGCACTCTCCAGCTTGCGGCGCACGAACGCATCGATCTCGTCGTCGGTCTGCACCGCATCGCCCGGCTGGATTTCCCGGCCACGGTAGCGGTCGAACGCGCGCTGGCTGAAGATTTCCCGCGTCAGGCGGACGCAGGCCCGCATCTCGATCAGATCGTCCGGGTGACTGAGGTAGTTGAACGTGATGCGCGGTGCATCGTGCGGATCCGCGGAGCGCAGCCGCACGTAACCCCGGCTCTTCGAGCGCATGGGCCCGACGTGCGCCTGAAAGCCGTGCTCGTCGGCCAGCGAACTGCCGTCGTAGGCCACGGCCATCGGCAGGAAGTGGTACTGGATGTCCGGGAACTGTATGCCCGGGCGGCTGCGGATGAAGCCGCAGGTTTCAAAATGGTTCGTCGCACCGAGTCCGTTCTTGAAGAGCAGCCACTGCGCGCCGATTTTCAGCTTGCTGAGCGGCTTGACCGCCGAGTAGAGCGTGATGGGTTCCTTGCAGGCGACCTGGAAGTAGAACTCGAGGTGGTCCTGCAGGTTCTCACCGACGCCCGGCCGGTCCACCACGACGTCGATACCGAACTCACGAAGCTCGGCCGCGGGTCCGATGCCCGAGAGTTTCAGTAACTGCGGCGAGTTGATCGAGCCCGTTGCCACGATGACCTCGCGGCGGGCCACGGCCAGCTTCGTTTCGCCGCCCTGCAGGTAGCGCACCCCGGTGGCGCGGCCTTTCTCGACGACAATCCGGGTCGCCAGCGCGTGGATCTCGACCTTGAGGTTCGGGCGGCGCATGGCTGGGCGCAGGTAGACGTTGGCGGCGCTCGCGCGCCGGCCACCACCCACGGTCATGTCCATCCGCCCGAAGCCTTCCTGCTGGTAGCCGTTGATGTCGGTGGTCGCGGGGTAGCCCGCCTGCGCCGCGGCCTCGAGCCACGCGGCGTGCAGCGGGTTGTCGGCCCTGCCGTAGCGGGTCGACAGAGGCCCGCCCGCACCACGGTAGGAGTCGCCACCTTCGTCGCGTGACTCCGCGCGCTTGAAATAGGGCAGCGTGTGGGCGTAATCCCAGCCGCTGGCGCCTTCGGCCGCCCAGCGCTCGAAATCAAGCGGGTTGCCGCGCACGTAGACCATGCCGTTGATCGACGAGGAACCGCCGAGCACCTTGCCGCGCGGCGTGTGCAGCTTGCGCCCGTCCATGTGGACTTCGGGTTCCGTGTAGTAGCGCCAGTCGTACTTCGGACTGTTCATCGGGATCGAGAGCGCGCTTGGCATCTGGATGAAGACAGAGCGGTCGGAGCCGCCGTACTCGAGCACGAGCACCGTGGACGCGCCGTCCTCGGTGAGACGGTTGGCGAGTACGCAGCCCGCGGAACCGGCGCCGACGATGATGTAGTCGAATGTCTGCTCTGCCATGGTCTCAACCTC
>CAITAM010000556.1 GCA_903890265.1 uncultured Pseudomonadota bacterium
AGAAGTCAACATCGCACAACCCGCGCTCGACCGTCGGTACCGTCACCGAAATCTATGATTACCTGCGCCTGCTGTACGCCCGCGCGGGCACGCCGCGCTGCCCCGATCACCAGCTAGACCTTGCTGCCCAGACAGTCAGCCAGATGGTCGACCAGGTGCTGGCGCTGCCGGAAGGCACTCCGGTTCTGCTGCTCGCGCCCGTCATCAAGGATCGCAAGGGTGAGCATCTGCAGGTGCTTGAGGAGCTTCGCTCGAAAGGCTTCGTACGGGCGCGCATTGACGGCAAGGTTGTCGACCTCGATTCCGCGCCAAAACTCGACCTACGCCGCAAGCACACGATCGAGGCCGTCATCGATCGCCTCAAGGTCCGCCCCGATCTCGGACAGCGACTCGCGGAGTCCTTTGAAACGGCCCTTAAGCTGGGCGGCGGCATTGCCCATGTGGCATTCATGGATGAGCCTAAGCGGGCGTCGCTGACGTTCTCTGACAAGTTCGCCTGCACAGTGTGCGGATACTCGCTGGCCGAACTGGAGCCGCGCCTCTTCTCGTTCAACAGTCCAAGTGGCGCGTGCCCGACGTGCGACGGCCTCGGCGTAAAACAGTTCTTCGACCCCGACCGAGTGGTGACCCAGCCGAATCTGTCACTCGCCTCCGGCGCGGTCCGTGGCTGGGATCGGCGCAACGCCTATTATTTCCAGTTGGTGCAGGCCCTCGCCAAGTACTACAAATTTGACGTCGAGGAACCCTGGAGCACGCTGGACGCCAAGGTGCACAAGGTCCTGCTGTACGGCAGCGGCGACGACGTGATCGAATTCAGGTATTTCGACGGTCGCGGCGGCACCCAGCGCAAGCGTCACTCCTTTGAAGGCATCATTCCGAACCTTGAGCGGCGTTACAAAGAAACCGACTCGGCGATGGTCCGCGAGGAGCTTGCGAAATACCTCGGCACCAAGCCCTGCACGGATTGCCAGGGCACCCGACTTGGACGCGCCGCCCGCAACGTATTTGTTGCGACCCGGAGCATTGCCGACATCTCCCGCCTGTCGGTACGCGACGCCGTTACTTTCTTTACCGACCTGACGCTTCCCGGCTGGCGCGGAGAGATCGCGGTCAAGATCGTCAAGGAGATCCGCGACCGGCTCGGCTTCCTCGATAACGTCGGCCTCGAATACCTGACACTCGATCGCAGCGCCGAAACGCTGTCAGGTGGTGAGTCGCAGCGGATCCGGCTCGCGAGCCAGGTCGGCTCCGGCCTCGTCGGCGTGATGTACATTCTGGACGAGCCGTCGATCGGCCTCCATCAGCGAGACAACCAGCGCCTGCTCGATACGCTCATTCGCCTGCGCGATCTCGGTAACACCGTCATCGTCGTCGAGCACGACGAGGACGCCATCCGCCAGGCCGACTACGTCGTTGATCTCGGCCCGGGTGCAGGCGTGCACGGCGGCCGTGTGGTTGCCGAGGGCTTGCCCGCGGACCTCATGGCGGCCCCGGAGTCCATCACCGGGCAGTACCTGTCCGGAAAACTCAGCATTCCGGTGCCCCCGAAGCGGGTGACACGGGATCCTAAGCGCTATCTGCGAGTGGTCGCCGCCCGTGGTAACAATCTCAAGCACGTCACTGCCGACTTCCCGATCGGACTGATGACCTGCGTTACCGGCGTCTCGGGTTCCGGCAAGTCGACGCTTGTGAACGACACGCTTTATCGTCGGGTAGCGCAGAAGCTCAACGATTCCAACGAGGAACCGTCGCCCTGTGAAAGGGTCGAAGGCCTTGAGCATCTTGATCGCGTGATCGACATTGACCAGAGCCCGATCGGCCGGACGCCCCGCTCGAATCCGGCGACCTACACGGGACTTTTCACGCCAATCAGGGAGCTCTTTGCGACAACCAATGAGGCACGTTCACGCGGCTACGAGCCGGGCCGGTTCAGCTTCAATGTAAAGGGTGGACGTTGCGAGGCGTGTCAGGGCGACGGCGTCATTCAGGTCGAGATGCACTTCCTTCCGGACGTGTATGTCGCCTGCGATGTCTGCCAGGGCAAACGGTACAACCGCGAGACGCTTGAGATACGTTATAAAGGGAAGACCATCCACGACGTCCTTGAGATGACCATCGAGGATGCGCTCGACTTCTTCCGGCCGATCCCGGTTGTTGCGCAGAAGTTGCAGACACTGTTGGATGTCGGCCTCTCCTACGTGCGCCTCGGGCAGAATGCGACGACTCTGTCCGGAGGCGAGGCACAGCGTGTGAAGCTCGCGAAGGAACTGTCAAAGCGCGCCACGGGCAGGACGCTTTACGTACTGGATGAGCCCACTACGGGTCTGCATTTCCACGACATCGCCCAGCTGCTCCGGGTACTCATTCGCCTGCGCGACGAGGGCAACACGATCGTCGTAATCGAACACAATCTCGACGTCATCAAGACGGCGGACTGGATCATCGACCTGGGGCCGGAGGGCGGACAGCGTGGAGGCGAAATCCTGGGATCGGGCACGCCTGAGGAAGTGGCGCTGCTGCCGAACTCGTACACCGCCACCTATCTGAGAGCGGCCCTGAAGCCGCGCTGATAGTGGCCGGTCAGCCGAGCGCTTCGCGCAGCGCCGCAATCTCTTCGCCACATTCGGCGATAATGGCGGTTGTGCTGGCGGCATCGAGAGACAGCTTGCCGAAGGCGTTGACGCCCTGCATGTTAAGCTCGAGATCCGCAGGCTGCTCGTAATAGGCAGCCATCATGTTGGCGCAGATCACGACGTCGGTGAGATCTGCGGACCCCTCGTGCTCACGTTCGATGTCTTCCTGGTCGCCGATCGCGTTGACCAGCGACTCGGCCATCTCCCAGTTCTCCATGATCGCCTTACCGACATTCGCGTGCCAATCGCGGATGACCTGCGCGAGCGCCTCTTCGTCTGCGAAAAGCACGGGGTGACGCTCGTGGCGCGAGAGAATATACAGCTTACCGATGCCGTGCAGCAGCCCGGCGAGGAACGCCTCGTCGGGATTGATTCTGGTCTGCTTTTTCGCAACCACATAGCTCAGGGCCGCGACGTACGTGCTCTGCTGCCACAGATCCTTCAGCGGCTTCTCGACCGCCTTGAGATTTGCCGAGGCCCTGATCTGGGCCATCGCGAACGAAATGGCCGCGCTGCGAACCATGTTGTAGCCCATGCGGGCGATTGCAGCCTTGAGATCGGTAACCTGCTTACCTGAGCGGTTCAGCATCGCCGAATTCGACATCTTCAGAAGTCGTGCAGCCAGTGCCGGCTCGGAGCCTACGATGCGGGTCACCTGCTCTACCGTAGTGCGGTCATCGGCGAGTGCACGGCGAACCCGTACCGCCACGTCCGGAAAGGACGGCAGGTCAATCTTTCCCGACGACAGCTCGAAGGCGAGCGCCTTGACGAACTCAAAGGCTGCGTTATTGCCTTCCGCGGTCTGGCTCTGGGCGGTGTTTGCGTTCATTGCAGTCCTTCAGACGCTCATTACGGAGAGGTAGCCGCTACCATAGCGCGGCACCGTGATCTTGAAGTGGGCGCGGTTTCGCACTTCGAGAAGCATCATCGCCGCGGGCCGTGGGAGTCCGCGGGCCGGGTGCATCGATGACAGCTTAAGATGTGCCGAGAAGTCGTCCATGAGCAGTCGCGAGAAGATGTTCATGATCTCTTTCAGATTTTCTTTCATGGAGTCAGTCAGCGTTCCGCTCGTTACCGCCTCCTTGCAGACCGGCGTCGGCAGCATCGACAGCGCGGATCCTGCTACCGCCGACAGCGCGAGATCCGTGGCGCAGGCGGCGACCGGCTGGCCGCCATCATTCACGTACACGCCAACCATGGACTTCGCCTCGACAAGTTCGAATGACTTCCCGGGCGCTACGACGATACCGTCAAAGAGGTTTTCCAGGATACCCAGGACCTTCTTTTCGTTCGGCATTGGATACGTGGCCACGCTCGAGCTCCTTAACCTGCAGTTAGAGTCGGATGTTCCCTGGGGGTTTCCGGCGTCAGCTGATGAACGGCGAGAGTGTTTCTTTAAACATCTCGGGGGTGAACGGCTTCGAGATCAGAAAGCTTGCGCCGGCTGACTCGGCCCGCAGGCGCATCTCCGGAGTCGCCTCCGTGGTGACGAAGCCAAAGCGAACCTTGATGCCCTCGGCCTTCAGCCGCTCGAGCAGCTCGATTCCGGTCATGTGCGGCATGTTCCAGTCGGACAGCACGAGATCCGGCTTCTGCCGGCCAATCGCACCGTGCGCGAGAGATCCATCCTCGAACTCGATGATTTCGTGGCCTTCGAAACCGGCCTGGCGAAGCGTCTTTTTTACAATAAGCCGCATGGCCGTCGAATCGTCTACGATCATGATCTTCATAGGTGTCCTCCGTGCATCAGTGGGCTACGCCGCCTCTGCGGCATCGGATGCCGGCGTTTCGGGCTGGCCCCACTGCCGATGTATCGGCTGTTCTCGGGTGATTCTTTAGGTGCTCCGGCTCGTTTGGCGAGCTCAGGACACCCGCCTCGGCCGTCCCTGCGCCGCGGCCAGCTGCAGGATCTTCGCGGCGATGTCCTGCAGGGGGTGCAGGCTATGGACCGCATTGGCGGCGTAAGCCGCGCCTGGCATGCCCCAGACGACACTCGTTGCCTCATCCTGCGCTATGTTGGCAGCACCGGCTTCGCGCAGCTCCAGCATGCAGTCGGCGCCATCGCGTCCCATGCCAGTCAGCATGACGCCAACCGCATTCGGACCGGCCGCCTGCGCAACCGAGCGAAACAGGACGTCCACGGACGGCTTGTGTCGCTGGACAGGAGGGCCGTCGGACAGTCGGGTGAGGTAGCGGCCGCCCTCCCTGACGAGCAGCAGGTGCCGGTCGCCGGGCGCGATGTAAACGTGCCCGGGACGAACGATCTCCCCGTCAGTCGCCTCGCAAACCGACATGGCGCAGCACTGGTCCATCCGCCGTGCGAATGGGCCACTGAACGCCTTTGGAATATGCTGCGCGATGACGACCGCCGGTGAGTCAGCGGGTAGGTCGGCGAGCACCTGGCGGATTGCTTCCGTGCCGCCGGTCGATGCACCGATGGCGATGATGGGCTCGGTAGGCATCATCGCTCTCACGGGCGTTTTCGCGAGGATCACGTCCGCGGTGTGCTTCTCTGCGACAGTTGGGATCTCAGCGGTTGCCGCAAACTTCCGCCGCGGCCCCGACGACGTCCGGCCGCGGACCATCGCGCCGGCCGCTGCCTTGACC
>CAITAM010000557.1 GCA_903890265.1 uncultured Pseudomonadota bacterium
CCCGGGCCAGGTGGCCGGCGGTCCGCGCGAGGGTCTGGCGCCAGGCCGGCCAGCGGGCCGAGAGGGCCGGCGCCAGCGCGCGGCGCAGGTAGGCGCGGTCGTAGCGCGGGTCGGCATTCATCGGGTCGTCAACCGCCGTGAGTCCCGCCGCGGCGACCTGCCGCGTGAGGACGTCGCGCGGCACGCCGAGGCACGGCCGCAGGTGCCAGCCGGGTCCGAGCGCGGCCGCGGCCGGCATGCCGCTCAGGCCCTTGAGCCCCGCACCCCGCAGGAGCTGCAGCAGCAGTGTTTCCGCCTGGTCGTCCTCGTGGTGTGCGGTGAGCAGCGCTTCGGCCGTTCGCAGGCAGGCGCCGAGTGCCCGGTAGCGGTGCTCGCGGGCCGCTGCCTCGACGCCACCGGCGGCGTGCTCAGGGATCGTCACCGCGAGGACGGTCAGCGGCACCGCAAGCGCCGCCGCCTGGGCCCGCGCGGACGACTCCAAGTCGGCCGCCGCCGCCTGCAGGCCGTGGTTGACGTGCAGCGCGCGAAGCTCGAGTTCCGGCTGCCGCCGGCAGAGCCCGGCCGCGACCGCGAGCAGCGCCGCCGAATCGGGGCCGCCGGAGAGCGCCACGGCGAGACGCCCGGCCGGAAAGCCGGGCAGCGCGCCGCCGAGGAATGCGGCCAGTTGGTCGGGGCCGAACTCCGACCGCGGCGGCTCAGGCGTCGCGGAAGACACCGAACGACTGGAGGCGCTTGGCACGCGCCGCAACCAGTTCGGCAGGCGAGCGCTGGCACAGCTCGTCCATCGTGCGCGCGAGCGTCGCACGCAGCCGCTCCGCCATGGCCTGCGGCTCCCGGTGCGCACCGCCGAGTGGCTCCGGCACGACCTCGTCGACGAGCGAGAGCTTGGCCAGCCGCTCCGCCGTCATGGCCATGGCTTCCGCCGCGATCTCCTTCTTGTCCGCGCTCTTCCAGAGGATCGATGCGCAGCCCTCCGGGGAGATCACCGAGTAGACGCTGTACTGGAGCATGAGCAGGCGGTCGCAGACGCCGATCGCGAGCGCACCGCCCGAGCCGCCCTCGCCGATGACGCAGGACACGATGGGCACCGCGAGGCTCGACATCTCGTAGAGGTTGCGGGCGATCGCCTCGCTCTGGTTGCGCTCCTCGGAGCCGATGCCCGGGTACGCCCCCGGCGTGTCGATCAGGGTGACGAGTGGCAGGCCGTACCGCTCGGCCAGTTTCATCAGCCTGAGCGCCTTGCGGTAACCCTCGGGTTTCGGCATGCCGTAGTTGCGCCGCACGCGTTCCTTGGTGTCACGTCCCTTCTGGTGGCCGATGACCATGACCGGCCGGCCCTCCAGACGGGCAAGTCCGCCGACGATCGCGGCGTCATCGGCATAGGTGCGGTCGCCGTGCAGCTGCTGGAACTCGGTGAAGAGCAGCGGCAGGTAGTCCAGCGTGTAGGGTCGCTGCGGGTGGCGCGCGAGCTGCGCGACCTGCCACGGCGTCAGGTTCGAGAAGATGCTCTTCGTCAGCGTGCGGCTCTTCAGCCGCAGCCGGTTGATCTCCTCGACGATGTTGACCTCGGCATCGTTGCCGACGTACGACAGCTGCTCGATCTTTGCCTCGAGTTCGGCGATCGGCTGCTCGAAATCCAGAAAGTTCAGGTCCATAGGGGTGTCACCGTTCCAGAGCGGGGGGCGCGAGTCAAGGCCGGCCGGGTCAGCCGACGCGGGCCAGTGGCTTGGCAGCACCGGACTTCGGCGTCGCCCAGGCCTCGAGCACGGCCTCGAGGTCGCGCGGC
>CAITAM010000558.1 GCA_903890265.1 uncultured Pseudomonadota bacterium
CGGGCGCGAGGCAGTAACCCGAGCGCGGACCGCAGCGAAACGCCGTCCAGGGCAGTCCGTGCCGCCGGAACAGGTCGTCCAGTCCGTCGGCCAGGCGGGCGCCGAGCGCCTGGACCCGCGCGTACGCCTCCTCGGTCAGGACGTCGGCGAGCACCGCATCGGCCACCGCCATCGCCAGCGCGCTGGCATACGTCGTGCCACCGGTCGCAATGCCCCGCGGGCCGATATCGACATCCGCGTGGCGGGTAAACACGGCCGCCACGTCCGCGCTCATGCCGTAGACGCCGAAGGCGAAACCACTGCCGAAGCCCTTGCCCGCGACGATGAAATCGGGCGCGAGGTTCCAGGCACGGGTCAACCCGCCGTAGGCGAACTGGAAGGTGTGCGCCTCGTCGATACAGAGCAGGGTTCCGTAGCGCGCCGTCAGCTCCCGCAGGCCGTCGTGAAAGCCCGGGTCGGGCAGGATGACGTTGCAGTTCGTCATGGCAGGCTCGGTCAGCACGAGCGCCACCTCGCGCGACCGCAGGACACGCTCCAGCGCCCCGAGGTCGTTGAACGGGATGATCGTGGTGTGGGCTGCCGAGCCCGGCGACAGGCCCTCGGTGTCCGGCACCACCCGGCCCCCGTCGTCGCGGACCAGCGTCTCCTCGATGTGGCCGTGGTAGTGCCCGCCGAATATGACGACCTTCTGCCGCTGGGTCGTGAAGCGTGCGATGCGGATCACCTCGGCATTCGCGCCGGACGCCGACAGCGTGAACTGCCACTGCGGCAGACCCATGCGCTGCGCAAGCCGCCGGGTGACCGTGACCGAATCGGCCGTCGGCAGCAGGAAGTGGGTCCCGCGCCTCGCCTGCGCGCCGAGCACGTCGGCGATACGGGCGTTGCCGAAGCCGATCGTCATGCTGAGGTCGCAGACATTGAAGTCGAGGTACTCGTTGCCATCGACGTCGGTAAAGGCAGGGCCATCGCCCGCGGCAACGTAGATCGGCGGTGTGCGGTAAAGCCCGGTCATCCACGACATGGGCACGCCGTTTGGCATGGACCCGACCGCCTCCGCCTGCAGCGCCCGCGAGCGGGCCGTTCGCGCGGCGAACGTCCGGTCCTCGGCCTCGCGAAGCGCCGCCAGGCGCTGCCGGTCGATCATGGCCGTGTGCGGGTTGTGATCGCTCACCGGCCACCCCCGAAAGCCGCCCGCGGCGCGATCGTCCCGTGCTGCCCTGACGCTTGCAATCAGATACCCTCGACGATCAGCGCCGTACGGCGCGCCGAACGCCGGCTGATCGGCAGGATTGCCTGGTACTCGGCCGAATCGAGGCAGCGGTTCGCGGTCTGCGCGTCGGCAAAGCGGACCAGCACGAGGCGGGTCGGCGACCACAGGTCGCTCTCGCGGACGGTCATGGCGCCACCCCGGGCAAGGTACTCGCCACCGAAGCGCTCGATGATGGGTTTCGCCTGCAACTTGTACTGCTCGTACTCGCCGGGATCATCGAGGCGCGTGTCGACGATAAGGTAGGCGGCCATCACGGCTCTCCGGGACCTCTGGTGCTCTGAAGCGTACCAGAGCAGCGGGTACGGCCGTGATCACTCCCCGGCGGGCCAGCGCGACACGAACTCGCGGTGCGCCAGGAGCGTGCCGTCCTCCGCATCGCTGAGCAGCACGGCGGGCCGAAAACCGGAACCCACGGCCAACACCCGGACCTGTCGCCCGGCTACGGTGAAGCTGACGCGCCATTCCTTGACCGCGAGCGTGTAGCCCTGCGCCGTGCGGCGGATCCGCCGGTACGGATGGGGCGCCGGACCGAGCATCAGGGTCGCGGTCACCCGCTCACGCAGCGCAAGGCCCGTGCGTTCCTCGATCCAGCCGGCCTGCGCAAGCGCGACGCCGCTCCAGTCGATCCCGAACGGGGCAATCGGATCCTCCGGTACCGCGTCCTGCTGCAACCAGCCGCCCGACGTGCCGGCGTGGGCGTCGGTGTAGGCCACGTACGGCTTGAGGTCGAGGACCGGGGTGCCGTCCAGCATGTCGATATCCCGCACGTGCACGACGAGGCCCTCCACCCGCAGCAGGCGCACGGCCGACAGGCCGATCGGGTTCGGGCGGTGCGGCGAGCGGGTGGAAAAGACGCCCTTGCGCCCGGACGTGCTGCGTGGCGGCAGGACCTTCGGCCGCCAGCCGGTATTCAGGTGAAACCAGAACAGCACCCAGATCGTGCCCCACTCGGCGAGGTCCTCGAGGGCGTGCTCGAAGTGCCGCCCCGGCAGGAGCTCGATGCGCCCCTCGAGCCCGCCCGCGGCGCGCGGCTGCCGCGCCGCCTCGACTTTCGTCTTGAGGGGACTGCGGACATAGCCAATCGGCTCGAGCGACAGCGTCGGCGGGGACGGCTCCAAGCGGGCGCCGGCCGCTCAGTGCCCGGCCGGGCAGCTGTAGGGGCGGACGATCGTGCGCAGCTTCTCGAGCACGACCTCGTCGTAGAACTTGGGATCGAGGATGCTCCAGGCCGTCGTCACCGCCACCAGGCCGTCCTCGGGCATGACGAACACGTCCTGGCCGCCGAATCCGAAACCCGCCCACGCGCGCCGCGCCCCGTGGTCGTACGCCGGCAGCCACCACTGGTAGCCGTAGCGCATGCCCTCGCCGGGGGTGGAACGCGGGGTCACCGAGTCACGGACCCACTCCTCGGACAGCAGGCGCTGCCCCCGCCAGACGCCGAGATTGCGGTAGAGCTCGCCGAACCGCGCGAGGTCGGTGGCCGACAGGAACAGGCCGCCTTCGGTGTCCACCTCGCCCGCCGGCGACCGCTTCCAGTGGTACTCATGGATGCCGAGCGGTTCAAACAGAAAGGTCCGCGCGTAATCCTCGACGTCACGACCCGTCTCGCGGCGGAAGATATAGCCGAGCACCGCACTGACGCCACTCGAGTAGACGAACTTGGAGCCCGGTTCCGTCGCCATCGGCCGGTTGATGACGAACCCGATCCAGTCGTTCGATGCCTCCATGAGGCTGCACGAGTTCTTCGGATCGGCGTACGGCACGTCCTCGTCCCAGTCGATACCCGCGGTCATCGTCAGAAGGTGCCTGAGCGTCATGCGCTGCTTTCTGGCATCCACGTTCTTGACCGTGCCGGCGTCGAACCAGTGCAGGACCGGCGTATCGAGCGACGCCTTGAAATCGCCGCGCAGGATCGCGGCGCCGATGGTCGCCGAGGTCACCGACTTGGTGACTGACTGCATGGAATGCGTGCTGCTGCCGTGCCAGTACGGATGCCAGTCCGGATCGAAGTAGTTGTAGGGACCGGTCAGGTGCGGATTGAGGGGCCCGACTTCGTGGGCCTCCTTCTGGTAGATGCGTCCGTAGTCGTGCGTATACGTGCGCTCGAAGGCGACGCTGCCGCAGCGCATGATGACCAGGCTGTCCGTCAGGGGCACGGCACCGTTCTTCAGATCCTCGTCAAGCACCTTGAGCGCGGCGGGGTCGAGACCGAGCGACTCCGGGGCCGCACGCGGCAGGTCATCGGCCGCCGTGGCCCGAGGCGGGCTGACGAGAGCGAGCACGGCGGCCAGCATCCCGACCGTCAGCGAAAGTGAAGAGGCAGCGCGCATGGTCATCCCCCGTGGCTGGCAAAAGGCGGGCTTTGCAATCGCCCCGAGTATATCGCGGCAGACCTCCCGTCCGTCGCTACGGCACGGCCGGCGCAACGCCGGAGAGCCACTGCGCCGGCGGTACGCCGACGCGGCGCGAGAAGGCGCGAGTGAGTGCCACGGAACTGGAGTAGCCGACCATCGGTGCGACGGTCTTCAGCGGCTGGCCGCGGCGCAGCAGTGTCTTCGCGCAACTGAGGCGCCAGTCCGTCAGGTAGTCCATGGGCGTCACGCCGGTGGCGGCAAGAAAATGCACCGCAAAGCGCGCCCGGGACATGCCGGCCGCGAGGGCGAGTTCGCCCAGTGACCAGGGGTGCTCCGGTCGCTCGTGCATCGCCATGAGGGATTTGCTGAGCCGCGGATCGCCAAGGGCGGTGAGCACGCTGCCATCGAGGCTCTGCGTTGCCAGCGCATGACGCAGCAGCAGCACGAGTACGTACTCGAGGAGCCGGTTGAGGACGACCTGCCGCCCTGGCCTCGCGGCGAAGGCCTCGTCAAACAGCGCGTCCAGGGTCGTACCCATGGACGGGATCTGGTCGAGTGGCGCGAGCATGAGGTCCGGCAGGCCGCGCAGCACCGGGTTGCCGACCCCTTCGCCGAAATCGATGGAGGCGCAGGTGAGTTCTGCGCCGGATGCGCCGTGCGGCCTGAAGCCATGGTCCAGGGGCCGCGGGTAGAACAGCACCGACGGCTCGCTGATCTCACGCCACGCGCCGCCCTGCTCGGCCACGTTCAGCCGGCCACGCCGAAGGACGTGAAGCGTGCCGAGGCCCGGACGCCGCTCGAACTCCGCGCTCTGGCAGAGCAGCCCGGCAAAGAACACCCGGGCGCTCAGGGTAAATCGCTCGAACAGGGGCGAGAGCGGGTCCATGAGACGCTCAGTATGTCATTCGAGACGGCCGGGACCCACACAACGACCCCTGCGGCGCACGCTCTCTCCGTCGACGAACCCTTCCCACTGCCACGGAGACCTGCCATGCAACGGATTACTGCCCTCCAGCCCTCGACCGCCGCCGCCCCTGCCAAGACCCTGCTTGATGCGGTGCAAAAGAAAATCGGCATGGTGCCGAACCTGTTTGCGACGATTGCCCACTCACCGGCTGCCCTGCAGGCCTACCTGCAGCAGTCCGAGGCCCTCGCCACCGGCCACCTGACGGCGGCCTTGCGCGAGCAGGTCGCCCTGACCACCGCGGGCTTCAACGGCTGCGACTACTGCGCGTCGGCCCACACGCTGATGGGCAAGGGCGCCGGCGTGTCCGCAGAGGAAGCAACGAGCAACCTGCTCGGCCGGTCGAACGACGCCAAAACCCAGGCGGCGCTCGACTTCAGCAAAGCCATCCTGCGCACGCGCGGCCACGTCAGTGACGCGGAACTGGCGGCCGTGCGAGCCGCCGGATTCACCGACGCCGAGATAGTCGAACTCGTCGCCAACGTCGCCATCAACGTCTTCACCAACTACTTCAATAACGTGGCGAAGACCGTCGTCGACTTCCCGCACGTCAGCACCGGGAGCGTTGCCGCCGCCTGATAACCTCGGCCGACTGCAACGGTTCGGCCCAGCCCCCGGCGATGCCTGCATGGCCGGGGGCCACCCTCTTACACGGAGACTCTGTCATGCAGCGCGCGCAGACGCCATGGGCGGCGCCAACGGCCGCCCGCCCGATGATTCCGCCGTGCCGGCGATGAATGCGAGAGTGACCGCCGACGCGCTGCTGCGCCGCGTTCGCGCCTGCACCCTGTGCGCGGCGCACCTGCCGCACGGCGCGCGCCCGGTGCTTCAGGTAAATACCCGGGCCACGGTGCTGATTGCCGGCCAGGCGCCGGGCAGCAAAGTGCATGCCAGCGGGATTCCGTTCCAGGACGCGAGCGGCGATCGCCTGCGTGACTGGATGGGCATCGACGCGAGCGTGTTCTACGACGCCGAACAGGTGGCAATCCTGCCCATGGGGTTCTGCTACCCGGGCACCGGGGCGTCCGGCGATGCACCGCCCCGGCCCGAGTGCGCGCCGGCCTGGCGCGCACCGCTGCTCAAACTACTCGGTAACGTCCAACTGACCGTCGTCATCGGCCAGTACGCGCAGGACTATCACCTCGGCATTCGCCAGAAAGCCACGCTGACCGAGACCGTGCGGGCCTGGCGCGATTACTGGCCGGACGCGCTGCCGCTGCCGCACCCGAGTCCGCGCAACAATCTCTGGCTGAGACGAAACCCGTGGTTTCTGGCGGAGGTCGTTCCGGAGCTTCGCACCCGCGTACGCACACTGACGGAGCGGCGTTAGACCGCACTGCCGCCGCGCGACGAGCAACGATTACCCGAGTCCCCCGGTGGTGTCCGTGCGCTCGCGCACTTGGCGATGGCCGCCAGTCGTTCGATAGAATCCGTGAATCGAAATTATAATTACAATCAGTTAGTCGCAGGCCGCGATTCGCTCTACAGTGAACCCAGCCAACCACTCATCGGTTCACGCAAGGAGCTCCGCATGTCTACCGAAGCCAAATGTCCGTTCTCGGGCGATGCACGCCGGCACGCCGTCGCCGGCGCCCCCTCCAATGCCGACTGGTGGCCCGAGCAGCTCAAGCTCAGCATTCTCCACCAGCACTCGAAAAAGTCCGATCCCCAGGGAGACGACTTCGATTACGCGGCCGAATTCAATAGCCTCGATCTCGACGCCGTCATGGCGGACCTGCATGCGCTCATGACGGACTCGCAGGACTGGTGGCCGGCGGACTTCGGCCACTACGGGCCCCTCTTCGTGCGCATGGCCTGGCACAGCGCCGGCACCTACCGCACCGGCGACGGTCGCGGTGGCGCGGGCACCGGTAACCAGCGCTTCGCGCCGCTGAACAGCTGGCCGGACAACGTCAACCTCGACAAGGCCCGCCGCCTGCTTTGGCCGATCAAGCAGAAGTACGGCCGGAAAATATCCTGGGCCGATCTCATGATCCTGACGGGTAACGTCGCCCTCGAGTCGATGGGCTTCAGAACGTTCGGCTTTGCCGGCGGCCGGGAGGACATCTGGGAGCCGGAGGAGGATATCTACTGGGGACCGGAGAACAAATGGCTCGACGACAAGCGCTACTCCGGCGACCGTGACCTGGAGCATCCGCTTGCCGCGGTGCAGATGGGCCTCATCTACGTCAACCCCGAGGGCCCGAACGGTACCCCCGACCCGGTGGCCTCCGCGCGGGACATTCGCGAGACCTTCGCCCGCATGGCGATGAACGACGAGGAAACGGTGGCGCTGATCGCCGGTGGGCACACGTTCGGCAAGACCCACGGCGCTGGCGACGCCGCGCTCGTGGGCCCCGCACCGGAGGGGTCTGACATCGAGCAGCAGGGGCTTGGCTGGCAGAGCCGCTTCGGCTCGGGCAAGGCCTCGGACACCATCTCCAGCGGCCTCGAGGTCACCTGGACCCGCACGCCGACCCGGTGGAGCCATGACTACTTCTCGAATCTCTTTGGCTACGAGTGGGAGCTGACCCGAAGCCCTGCCGGGGCACACCAGTGGACGCCCAAGGGCGGAGCGGGCGCGAACTCCGTACCGGACGCCTTCGATCCCACCAAGCGCCACGCACCGGCGATGCTGACGACCGACCTCGCCCTGCGCTTTGATCCCGCCTACGAAGCGATTGCTCGTCGCTTCCACGAGCATCCGGAGGAATTTGCGGACGCTTTCGCCCGCGCCTGGTTCAAGCTGACCCACCGCGACATGGGGCCGGTCGCGCGCTACCTCGGACCGCTGGTGCCGAAGGAGGCGCTGCTCTGGCAGGACCCGATTCCACCCGTTACGCACCCGACCGTCACCCCGTCCGACGTCGAGGAACTGAAAGCGACGGTACTGTCGTCCGGACTGTCCGTTTCACAGCTCGTGCGGACGGCGTGGGCCTCCGCTGCCACGTTCAGGGGCAGCGACAAGCGCGGGGGCGCCAACGGCGCACGGCTCCGCCAGGCACCGCAGAAGGACTGGTCCGTCAACCGGCCGGACGAGCTTCGCGTCGTGCTCGGGACGCTGGAAACCCTGCGCGAGGCGTTCAACGCGCGGGCGCCGGGCGGCCGGCAGCTGTCGCTGGCCGATCTCATCGTGCTGGCAGGCGGCGCGGCGATCGAGGAGGCCGCGCGGCGTGCCGGTCACGCGGTGCAGGTGCCGTTCACCCCGGGTCGTGCCGACGCCTCGGAGGAGCAGACCGATAAGGCATCATTCGCCGTGCTGGAGCCGACCGCGGACGGTTTTCGCAATTACGTGCGGCCGGGACTCGAGCAGGCCTCGGCGGAGCTCTTGATCGACAAGGCGCAGCTGCTCACCCTCACGGCACCCGAAATGACCGTCCTCGTCGGCGGGCTACGGGCCCTGCGGGCGAACGCCGAGGAGACGGCCCACGGGGTCTTCACCCACCGGCCGGAAACGCTGACGAACGACTTCTTCGTCAACCTCCTCGACATGCGCACGGAATGGCGCCGGGCTGCCGGCAACGGCACCTTGCTCGAGGGCCGTGACCGGACGAGCGGCGAGCTGAAATGGACCGGTACGGTGGTCGATCTCGTGTTCGGCGCGAACGCGCAGCTGCGCGCCATTGCGGAGGTCTACGCCGCCGCTGACGCGGAGGAGAAGTTCACTCGCGACTTTGTCGCCGCCTGGACCAAGGTGATGAATCTGGACCGCTTCGACCGTCACTGACGCGGCCGGCACGCGGGCTGACGGATCGCCCTGTCGGCTCCCGGCGCGGCCACCCGCGCCGGGACCCGGGACCCTCGCGCCAATCGCGAGGAGTTCCGCCGGTCACGTCGCGACGCGCCGTCCGGTGCGGTGGCGCCCGGTTGCCAAACGACGTGGTGCCCGGTCATGCTGGCCCTCGCCGGGATGTCCGGGACTGTGAGCCGCGCCGTGACCCTGAAGCCGTCCGAATACGCCGAACTCGATGCGGTCGACATTGCCCGTGCCGTCACGGCAGGTGAATTGTCGGCCGTTGAGGTCACGGAAGCGGCAATCGCGGCCGTTGAAGCCCTGAATCCGACCCTGAATGCGCTGGTCCTGCAGGACTTCGAGCGCGCGCGACATCGGGCGCGGACGGTTGATCCGCACGCGCCGCTCGCCGGCGTGCCGTTTCTCGTCAAGGACATCGACGTCTACACCGAGGAGTGGCCGACCACCCTGTCGTCGCGGTTTTTCGCGACGGCTGCGCCACGACCGGACAGCACGATTGTCCGGCGCTGGCGGGACGCCGGGACGGTCTTTCTCGGCAAGACCAACACGCCGGAGTTTGCGGCCGATTTCATCACGGAGCCTGCCTTTCGCGGCGTGACCCGCAATCCCTGGGACGGACAGCGCACCGTGGGCGGCTCGAGCGGCGGCGCGGCGGCTGCCGTCGCCAGCGGCATGGTGCCCGTGGCACACGGCTCGGACGTCGGTGGCTCCATTCGCGTGCCGGCGGCGGCCTGCGGGCTGTTCGGCCTCAAGCCCTCGCGCGGCCTGAATCCCGTTGGCCCCTACGTCGGCGAGATCGGCAGTGGGCTTGACTGCGAACACGTGATTTCCCGCAGCGTGCGCGACAGCGCGGCGTTCCTTGATGTCACCGCGGGCCCGGAGCCCGGCGCCCCCTACCTCGTGTCGCGCAGCGTCGAGTCCTACCTTCGGGCGCTCGAGGCCCCGACCGGGCGGCTTAAAGTCGCCTGTATCGATCGGCCGCTGGACGGCGAACCGGTCGATCCGGAGATCGCCACCGCCTTCGCGGCGGCACAGGCCCTGCTGGCGCGGCAGGGCCACGAACTGGTGCCAACGCAGTTTCCGGCGGCCGTCGCCGCCGAGGTCGCCGGCGAGGGCTGGTCGGTGCTGTGGCTCATGGATGTCGCCATGGCCATCCGTGAGCGCACCCTCGAACTCGGCCGTCCGCCGGCGGAGGGGGAAATCGAGCCGCTGTCGCAGCACATCGAGCGTCGTATTGCGCGCCTGAGCGGGCTCGAATACATCGAGGTGACACGCCTCGCCCACCGGGTCCGGCTGGCGATGGCCCACGCTTTTAGCGATTTCGACCTGATCATGACGCCGGCAACCGGCACGTTGCCGCCGACGCTCGGGACCATCAACACCTCGTCACTGCCGTTTGACTTCGACCGCTGGTGTCAGGTTGCCTACCGGTTCGCGCCGTTCTCCGAGGTCTTCAACG
>CAITAM010000559.1 GCA_903890265.1 uncultured Pseudomonadota bacterium
AGCGCCTCGCCAAGGCCGAGCGCGTGACCCGAGGCGATACGGCTCGCCTTGGCCGTGACGAACGGCAGCGCGCCCAGCGCGAGCACGCCCGCGCCACCGAGCACGACGCCCAGCCGGTCGAAGGCGCGGCCTCGCCGCGGCGTGCTGCTGGCGCCTGCGGTGCTCATGGCAGGAGGTGCACCGCGCGCAGGTAATCCTCGGCGACGGTGACCGGCGAGTCGCCGTCGATCTGGACGCGGGCGTTGAGCGCCTGCAGGCGCTCGAGCGTGAGCCCCGCCATCAGCGGCGCGACGAGGCGGCGGATCTCGGGGTGCGCGCGCAGCACCGCCTCACGGACGATGGGCACCGGTGCGTAGACGGGCTGGTCCGCGCGGTCGTCCGCCAGCACCACGAGGTCGGCGGCTCGCACGCCGCCGTCGGTGCCGTAGACCATCGCCACGTTGGTGCCGTTGGTGCGCTCGGCCGCGGCGCGGATCGTGGCGGACGTGTCGCCACCGGCCAGCACGATCAGCTGCGCCGGCGACAGGTGGAAGTCGTAGGTCTTCTCGAGCGACTTCAGCGTCGCCGAGTTGATGAATTCGGCCGAGCAGGCGAACACGACCCGCCCGCCCGCGCGCACGTAGCGGCCGAAATCCGTCATCGTGGTAAGCCGGTTGCCGGCCGCCACCTCGCGCCGCACGGCGAGCGCCCACGCATTGCTGGCCGGCGCCGGCGTGAGCCAGACGATGCGGTGCGCGGCGTAGTCGAGCCGGGCGCCGAGTGCATAGCCAGCCGCGAGGTCCTTCCAGGCGGGATCCGCTGCCTGGTTGAAGAAGAACGCGGCATTGCCGGTGTACTCGACGTACAGGTCGATCTCGCCCGCGACGATCGCCCGGCGCATGATCGGCGTACCGGCGAGCGTCATGCGATCCTCGGTCGGGATGCCGTGCGCCTTCAGCAGCAGGCGGATCATGTGCCCGATCGTGGCCGACTCGGTCGACAGCTTGGACGACACGACCACGGGCGCCACCGTCGAGGCACGGGCGCCGGCCAGCGCGAACAGGCAGCACAGCAGCAGTACACACCGGCCGAGTCGCTGCGCCATCACCTGAACTGCCCCCGTGACCGACCGCGCCGCCCGGCGCGCCCCGCTCAACAGAGTACCGGGTATCCCCGCTCCCGGGCAGCACGCTCGAGCGCACGTACCGTCTCGTAGGCGGGTTCCGGGCTGGGCTCGAGTCCCGCAAGACAGAGTACGCGGCGCGCCTCGGCGAGCAGCGGCGAGCGCATCGCGTCCTGCAGGGCGGCGCGCAGCCGGGCCACGGTGACGGGGGGCGTGGCGGCCGCGGTCACGAACGGCAGCGCGGGGCTGGACGGCGTGAAACCGAGCGGCCGCAACCGTCCGACGAGCGCGGGGTCGGCGACGGCCAGGTGCGCAAAGGTGACGCAGTCGATCGCGGCGACGTCCGCCTCGCCGTCGGCCACGAGCCTCGCGCTGCTCCAGTGCGCACCGGACTCGATGACCGCGGCAAAGAAGCAGGTGCCACCGGCCAGCGGCGCGATCGCCGCGCGCAGCAGGTTCATGCCACTGTTCGAATCGCGCTCGTTGATCGCACAGACCCGGCCGCGCAGCGCACCGAGCTCACGGGCCTGCTCGTCGCGACGCACGACGATGACGCTCGAATAGCGGCCCGGCCCGCCGCCCGGCACCGCGTAGGTCGGCGTCGCGAGGCGCTGGACGGCCGCGCCGTAGCGGACGGCGAGCGGGTACTCGCAGGCCTGGCCGAGGAGCAGCGACGGGTGCTGCCAGCTCGCCACGTGGCCGAGCGTGCGGTCAAGCGCATCCGGCACGTCCCGCTCGCCCGCCGCCCGAAGGTGCGTCGCGACAAAGGCCCAGAGGGCGTCGGTGGCCGCGCGCAGCGGCGGCAGGTCGTACATCGGCAGCACGGCCACCGCCCGCCGCTCAGTCACGGCGCTCGCCACGACGCGCCCCGGGGACTCCGGGCCGGGAACACGGCGGCGACCCGGGGCCGCCGCCGTCCGTCAGCCCATTGGCCGTTAGCCCATTGGCCGTCAGAGCATCGCCTCCGCTTCCCGGCGCAGGATCGCGTAATGCGCGATCTTGAGCTTCGCCGCCTCGACGCCACGCTCCATCTCCGCGTTCATCTCGGCGGGCACCTTCGAGTGCACGAAGGCCTGGATCTCGTCGAGCGGGATCTCGGTGCCGTACACCTGCGGCACGGCCTGGGCAATGAGGATCGGCGCAAACGACGGATTCGAGGCACCGGTCAGCTGGTCCACGTTGGTCGTGAAGGTCTTCCAGGACAGCTGGGGGTGCGCGTCGACGAGTTCGGCCACCAGCGCGATGCGCACCGACTCGGCCTCCGGCGGGATCTCCGATGACATCGCGATCCTGGCCGCCTCCTCGGCCAGCTTCGGATCGCGCACGCGCAGCAGCGCCTGGTAGTAGCGCTGCAGCTCGGCCTGATCCTTCGCGCCCTTGGCAAGGCCGTGCAGTGCCGCGAAGGTCGCCGGGTCCGCGTTCTCGCCCACGACGCCGAGGATCGCCCCCTGGTAGTCCGGGGCGATCGCCGAGTGGTCCTTGAGGAAGAGCGCGAAGCGCCGGCGCGACTCCTCGACCACCGTCGGATCCCCCCAGGCCCCGAGGTCGGCAATGAGCGTCCGCCGCAGGCGCGCGACGTCCGTCGAATCACCGGGCTTGCCGTCAAAGCCCAGCCGCGCGAAGGGCTTGGCCAGCACCGCGCGGGCGTAGGCCCGGTAGGCGTCGTGCTTCGGGCTCGTGCGCATCGCGTGCTCGATGGTCTCGAGCGACTCGGTGATCTGCTCCCAGGCCCGCAGGTCCGTGTTGTCACCCATCGCCGAGGCAAGCGCGAGGTACGCCTTCAGCGGCTGGCGCTCGGCATGTACCAGCGCCCACTGGTCGTCGAGCAGCGCGATCTTGTCACCGTCCGGCAGCTGACCGAAGGCCTGCGTGTTGCTGGCGAGCGTCTTCTCGTCGTAGAGCACGCGGAAGTAGCCGATCGCGTCCGCATTGATGCTGAGCGGCGTGCCGCAGCGACCGGCCGCGACCTGCTGGCCATCGCTC
>CAITAM010000560.1 GCA_903890265.1 uncultured Pseudomonadota bacterium
GCGCCAGCGCCTCGGCGCCACCATCGTCGCGCTGTCGGCGTGGCCGAAGCTCTCGAGGTGCTGATGACCCTGCGGATCGGTGCTGAGCGTGTACAGGTACAACCCGCCGAACATGTTGTCGGCCGCCTGGCGGGACGCACTGACGATGCGGTTCCCCTCCTTGACCCACGCGCCGTCGCCGATCGAGGTTGAGCCTCCGCCGCTTTTCGCGAGCGCCTTCATCTCCCGGGCGTACTGCTCGAAGGATGGCGCGACGTGTTCGCCAATGACCCACATCAGCCCGGCCAGCAGCAGGCCGGCAACGGCGGTCGCCCGCGCGATTCGCCAGACCGACACACCCGCCGCGCGGATCACCACGAGCTCGCTGCCGCGCGCCAGTTGGCCAAGCCCGAGCAGCGCGCCGAGCAGAGCCGCCACCGGAATCATCTGGAACGCCTGCGCCGGCAGCAGCAGCGCGGTCACAATCAGCGCATCGACGAGGTCGTAGCTGCCGGTTCCGACGTCCTCCTGCTGGCTGATGAAGACAAAGAGCGTGGACAGCGTCAGCAGCACGGCCGCGGTGAGCGCCGTGTACCACAGCACGGTCCGCAGCAAGTACCGGTCGAGCCGATTCACCGGCGCACCCAGCGCAGCGCCGTCGGATGCGCCTGCCGCCAGAGCAGGAAGGCAATCACGACGACGAGCCCGATATGCGCCCACCACAGCCCGGGCAGCGCGGCGATGACTCCCTTTTCGAGCCAGCTGCGCGTCGCGGTGAGGAGGTTCGCGTAGATGAAGTAGACGAGTACCCCGACGCCGATCTTCGCGTAGCGACCTTCACGGGGCTTGAGCTCGGCGAGCGGTACGGCGAGGAGCGCGAGCAGCAACGCCATCAGCGGCATCGACAGGCGCCACTGCAGTTCTGCCACGTCGAGCGGCACGTGCGATCGGGCAAGGAGCGCGGTTGGCAGGGTCTCGACCCGCGCAGGTCCGGTCGCAGGATCGCCGAGCCGGATCGGAATGCCGTGTACCTTGAACTCCATGCGCCGCAGTCGCGCAAGGCCCGGTGCGCCTTCGTAGCGCTCGCCGTCGTACAGCACGATGACCTGTACAAGCCCGCCTTCCTCCGCGTGCTGCGAGGCGCGGGCGGCCAGGGCGATCTCAAGGTGCCCGTCGACCCGGCGCTCGATGAACACCTTCCTGAGCTCGCCGTTGTCACCGGCCGACTCGGCATAGAAGACGCCCGTGCCGCCGGCGAACGAATGAAAGCGCCCGGGCACGAGCGCGCCGAACTGGGCGGCGCGAAGGGCGTCCCGCCGGATCGTCTGAGCGTCATTGAACGCGCGCGGCGCGATCACGAGGGTCAGCCAGGCGAGCAGGAGAACCACGACCGACGCGAGCAGCAAAACCGGCCGCAACACCCTGAGCGGGCCGATGCCGCAGGCCCGAATGGCCGTCATCTCGCTCTCGTGGTAGAGCCGGCCGAGCGACAGCATGATCCCGAGCAGCAGGGCGACCGGCACGACCACGCTCAGGTTCTGTACCGACGTCAGCAGAATGAGCTGGCCGACCACGTGGTGCGGGTAGCGGTACTCGGCGGCCTGGCCGAGCACCTGCGCCACCTGGTTCCCCACCAGAATGACCAGGAGGACCAGGGCGACAGCGGCTGAACTCAAGGCGACTTCGCGCAGGATGTACCGATCAAGCCGCCCCACACACCCCCCACGCGCTGCCGCCGCCTCACGCACGGCCGTAACGGCCGTGCTCTTGCTACACTTCCGCCGAGACCGACGGAAACGGAGCGCCGGACACGGCCGGACCCCGACCCGACTACGTTAAACCCAAAGCCGATGGCAAAGAAGCGTCGCGGTGCACCGCGACCTCTTGCCGAGGACGGAGATCCCAGATGCAATTCACTGCGAGCCTTTCCCGCGGCGTCCGCCGCAGCGCCTGCGCCATCATCGGTGTCCACGACGACGGAGAGATCGGCGGCGCCAGCCGGGGCCCGGCCGACGCCGCGCTCGCGCGCAGGCTGCACAAGTCGCGGGATTTCAATGGCCGCGCGGGTGACACGCTGCTGCTGCCCGGGGACGGCGACAGTCGGCTGCTTCTGGTGGGCCTTGGCAGCAAGAAATCACTGAACCGGCGCACGTTCCGCCGGGCGCTGCGTGACGCCTCGGCAGCGCTGGTCCGCTCCGGTGCGGCTGACGCGGCGTTCTTCGTCGCTGCCCTCGAGGTCCCCGAGGTCGACGGCTATTACCGTGCGCGCTACGTTGCTGAACTGGTTGAGGCGGCGCTCTACCGGATTCCGGACCAGAAGACCTCGGGCAAGCCACGCCCGAGTTCGCTGAAGTCCGTCACGGTCGTCGTCGCCGACAGCGCGGACCTTGCCGCTGCCCGACGCGGCGTCGCGGCCGGCGCGAGCCTCGCGGTCGGGCAGCGCCTGTCAAAGGATCTCGCCAACCTGCCCGCCAACGTCTGCACGCCGACCTACCTCGGCGCGGCCGCGACGCGTATGGCGCGCGGACAGCGCAATCTCAAGGTACGGGTACTCGGTCTCGCCGAGATCCGCCGTCTCAAGATGGGCTCCTTCCTGTCCGTTACCCGGGGCAGCGACGAACCGCCCCGCCTCATCGTTGCCGAATACCGTGGTGCACCGGCCGCCAAGGCGCCGATCGTGCTGATCGGCAAGGGCATCACGTTCGACACGGGCGGCATCTCCCTCAAGGACCCGCCCGGCATGGACGAAATGAAATTCGACATGAGCGGCGCGGCCACGGTGCTCGGCACGATCGCAGCGCTCGCCGATGCCAAGGCGCCGGTCAATGTCACGGCCATCGTACCGACCTGCGAAAACATGCCGAGCGGCCGGGCAACGAAGCCGGGCGACATCGTCACCTCCATGTCCGGCCAGACCATCGAGGTTCTGAACACGGACGCCGAGGGGCGCCTGATCCTCTGTGATGCGATCACGTTCAGCCGTCGTTTCAAGCCGAAGGTCGTGATTGACGTCGCGACGCTCACCGGCGCCTGTGTTATTGCGCTTGGCAGCCATGTCAGCGGCCTCATGAGCAACGACGACCAGCTGGCGGACGCCCTGCTCGAATCCGGCCGTCGCAGCGGCGACCCCTGCTGGCGCCTGCCGCTCACCGACGACTACGCGGACCAGCTGCGGTCGAACTTCGCCGACATGGCGAATATCGGCGGCCGCGAAGCCGGAGCCATCACGGCCGGCGCCTTCCTGTGGAAGTTCGCGGCCGGGCTCACCTGGGCGCACCTCGACGTCGCGGGTACCGCGTACCAGACCGGTGCCGCGAAGGGCAGCACCGGCCGGCCGGTCTCGCTGCTGCTCGATTACTGCCTGACCCACGGGCGATGAGCGACGCCGCGGCCGCGCCGAGGGTCGATTTCTACGTGCTGGAATCGGCGGATGCGCGCACGCGCCTGAACTACGCCTGCCGCCTGGTCGAGAAGGCCTACCTTGCCGGGCAGACTCTGTACATCGCGCTCGACGACGACGCGGCGGTTGAGGCACTCGACGAGTACCTGTGGACCTACTCCGAGCGCAGCTTCGTGCCACACGAGCGCTTGGGCGCGGGCGATGCCCCGGTGCTGCTCGGCGTCGGGGTGCCGGCGCCGGCGCCGGCGCGGGTACTCGTCAATCTTGCCGCCGAGCCGCCGGCACGGTTCGCGGACTTCGAACGCGTTGCCGAATTCGTCGACGCCGATCCGGCACGACGCGACCAGGGCCGGCGGCGGTTCGCCTTTTATCGCGATCACGGCATCCGCGCCCAGACCCACAACGTCGGTGGCGACGCCGCGCGCGGCTAGCCGCCAGGCACTACTGACCCGAGACCACGACCGGACCATCATGCAGCACGACGACACGACGACGACCGACGCCCAGGGCATGGCGAAAACCTATGCGCCGGCAGACATAGAGACGGCCATTTACACCCGCTGGGAGACCGAGGGGTGTTTCCGTGCCAGCGGCAGCGGCACGCCCTACTGCATCGTGATCCCTCCGCCGAACGTGACCGGCACCCTGCACATGGGGCACGCCTTCCAGGACACGATCATGGATGCCCTCACCCGGTACCACCGCATGCAGGGTGACCGGACGCTGTGGCAACCGGGCACCGACCACGCCGGCATCGCCACGCAGATGGTCGTCGAGCGGCAGCTGAACGCCGAGGGTCTGACCCGGCACGATCTCGGCCGCGACGCCTTCATCGAGCGGGTCTGGCGCTGGAAGGAGCAGTCCGGCGGCACGATCTCGCGGCAGCTGCGTCGCTTAGGCGCCAGCGTCGACTGGAGTCGCGAACGCTTTACGATGGATGAGGGCCTGTCCCACGCCGTCACGGAAACGTTCGTCCGCCTGCACGAGCAGGGCTTGATCTACCGCGGCAAGCGCCTCGTCAACTGGGATCCGGTACTGCACACCGCGCTGTCGGACCTCGAGGTGCTGCCACACGAGGAGAAGGGCAGCCTCTGGCACCTGCGCTATCCGCTGGAGGACGGCACGGGCGCACTCGTCGTGGCCACCACGCGTCCCGAGACGATGCTGGGCGACACCGCGGTGGCCGTCCACCCGGAAGACGAGCGCTACCGGCACCTCGTGGGGCGCCGCATTCGCCTGCCCATCACCGGCCGCCTGGTGCCGATCGTCGCCGACGACTACGTCGATCCGGCTTTTGGCACCGGCTGCGTCAAGATCACCCCCGCACACGACTTCAATGACTACGAGCTCGGCCAGCGTCACGACCTGCCGCTGCTCAACATCTTCGATCGCAACGCGCAGATCATCAGCGCCCCGGACGGTGACGATGCCCAGTCGCTCGCCGCGTTTGCGGCGATCCCCGAGGAACTGCGCGGCCTTGCCCGCGAGGCCGCGCGCAAGGCCGTGCTCGCGCTGCTGGAGGCGGCGGGTGCGCTTGATCATGTCGATCCGCATACCCTGATGGTCCCGCGTGGCGACCGCAGCAACGCGGTGATCGAGCCGTGGCTTACCGACCAGTGGTACGTCAGCATCGCGCCGCTCGCCGGGCCGGCGATACGCGCGGTCGAGGACGGCCGGATCCGCTTCGTGCCTGAAAACTGGAACCGCACCTACTTTGAGTGGATGCGCGGCATCAAGGACTGGTGCATCAGCCGACAGCTGTGGTGGGGTCACCGGATCCCGGCCTGGTACGACGAGGAGGGCAACATCTACGTCGCCCGCGACCGCGCGGGCGCTGAAGCACAGGCCCTTGCACGGCACGGCAGCGCGGTACCGCTGCGCCAGGACGACGACGTGCTCGACACGTGGTTTTCGTCGGCGCTCTGGCCGTATTCCACGCTGGGCTGGCCGGCAGAGACCCCCGAGCTCTCCGTCTTTTACCCGACCTCGGTGCTGGTCACGGGCTTTGACATCATCTTCTTCTGGGTCGCCAGGATGATCATGCTCGGCCTGCATTTCATGGGCGACGTGCCGTTCCGCGAAGTCTACGTCCACGGCCTCATCCGCGATTCCGAAGGCCAGAAGATGTCGAAGTCGAAGGGTAACGTGCTCGACCCCCTCGACCTGATCGACGGCATCGGCCTTGAGGAACTCGTCAGGAAGCGCACCAGCGGCCTCATGCAGCCGCGCCTCGCGCCGGCCATCGAGAAGGCGACCCGCAAGCAGTTTCCGGAGGGCATCGCGGCCTACGGAACCGACGCGCTGCGCATGACATTCGCGTCGCTCGCCACGCTGTCGCGTGATATTTCCTTCGACGTTGGCCGCATCGAGGGCTACCGGAACTTCTGCAACAAGCTGTGGAACGCGTCGCGCTACGTCCTGCTGACGGCCGAAGCCCACGGCTACGACGGCGGGGCGACGGCGGCCAAGGTCTCGAGCGGCGAGCTCGCTGACCGCTGGATCACAAGCCGGCTCCATGCGCGAGTCGCGCGCGCGCGCCAGGCGTTCGCCGACTACCGCTTCGATCTCGCCGTCCAGGAGCTGTACGAGTTCACGTGGTACGAGTTCTGTGACTGGTACCTCGAGTTCACGAAGGCGACGCTCGCGCGTGCGGAGCAACTCGGCAGCGACAAGGGGCCGACGCTGGCCACCCTGCTCGGTACGCTGGAGTCGCTGCTGCGTGCCCTGCATCCCCTGATGCCGTTCATCAGCGAGGAAATCTGGCAGCGGGTGGCGCCGCTCGCCGGCACCAAGCCCGCCTCGGCCGCCGCGACGATCATGTCCGCGCCCTACCCGGCGGGAGGCGAGGGCGTGGCCGACGTCGATCGCGAGATGGACTGGGTGATGGCGTTCATCCTCGGCGTGCGGCAGGTCCGCGGTGAGATGGACATTCCGCCGAGCCGGCGCTTCACCGTCCTCGTCGCCGGCGCGACGCCGGCCGATCTCAGCCGCCTCGAGGCAAGCCGGCACCTGATCGAGAAGCTGGCCAATATCGACGGCGCGCGCGCGCTCACCGCCGGCGAGCCGGAGCCGGAGTCCGCCGTGGCGCTCGCCGGCCACCTGCGCCTCCTGGTACCGCTGAAGGGACTGATCGACGTGGCGCAGGAAGTCACCCGCCTCGAGAAGCGTCTCGCCAAGGCGCGTGCCGAGCGTGACAAGGCGCACGCGAAGCTCTCGAACGGCAACTTCGCGGCGCAGGCGCCGGCGGCCGTGGTCGCGCAGGAGCGTGAGCGCCTCGCGGGCTTTGAGCGCGACTGCGCGGCCCTGGAAGACAACCTCGTCCGGCTGCGCCGGCTGGCCGACGGATGAGCCCGACTGACGCCACGACGAGCGCACTCGGGCGCGCGCTCGCGGCGCTGAACGGCGTCATCCTCGGCAAGGATCGCGAGGTCCGGCTCGCCCTGACCTGCCTGATCGCGCGCGGGCATCTCCTGCTCGAGGACGTGCCCGGCGTCGGCAAGACGACCCTGGCGCAGGCACTCGCCCGCGTGCTCGGGCTCGGCTACCGGCGGATCCAGTTCACGAGCGACCTGCTGCCGGCGGATGTGATCGGCGTGTCGGTCTACGAGCGCGACAGCGGCCGGTTCTCCTTTCACCCCGGCCCCGTGTTCGCGGAACTGGTGCTGGCCGACGAGATCAACCGGGCGACGCCGAAGGCGCAGAGCGCGCTGCTCGAGGCCATGGAGGAACGTCAGGTGACGGCGGACGGCATCACGCACCCGTTGCCGGACCCCTTCTTCGTGGTGGCGACGCAGAACCCCAGCCATCAGCTCGGCACGTACGCGCTGCCGGAATCCGAGCTTGACCGGTTCCTGATGCGCCTGAGCCTCGGCTTCCCGCCACCCGTGCTCGAGCGCGAGTTGCTGACGGGAATCGACCGGCGCGAGCTGATCGGCAGCCTGCGCCCGGAACTCGACGCGCGCGCCGTGCTCGGCGCCCAGGCGAGTGCGCGGGCAGTGCACGTCGCCCCGGCCCTGCTCGACTACGTGCAGGCACTGCTCGCCGCCACCCGGGCGGCACCGGGCGGCCTGTCGCCGCGGGCGGGCCAGGGCCTGATCCGCGCCGCCCGTGCCTGGGCGCTGCTGCACGGGCGCACGGCCGTCCTGCCGGAGGACGTGCAGGCGGTCTTCGTCGCCGTGGCATCGCACCGTCTGGCGGCGGCCGACGGCAGCGAGGACGCCGAGGCCCGCGCCACGGCGCTGCTGCGGGGCGTCGCCGTTGCCTGAGCCGGGTCGCGCAACCCGCGCGTGCGCTCGTGACTGAGCCTGGCACCGCCGCCGGTCGTGACGCGCGCCGGGCGACCTGGGCGCGCCTGACCGAGTCCGCCGCGCGCTGGTCGCGCCGGCGCAGCGGTGCCGATCGCTCGCCCTTGACGCTCGACCGGCGGCGCATCTACATCCTGCCCACCCGGCTTGGCCTCGTCTACGGCGCGATGCTGTTCACGATGCTACTGGCCGGGCTCAATTACGCGAACAACCTCGCGCTCGCACTGACCTTCGTTCTCACGGCACTCGGCTGGGTGGCGATGCACGAGTGCCATCGCAATCTCGCCGATCTGTCGATTGCCTTCGCCGCGCCGCGACCGGCCGTCGCCGGTGGCGAGGCGCGCTTCACCTACGCACTCCGTGCGACCGACCGGCGGGACCGGCACGATCTCGTGCTGTCGGCCCTTAGCAGCACGAGCGACGCCATTTCGGTCACTGCCACCGCGGTGCGCACGGTCGAACTCGGCGTGCCGGCGCCGGCGCGCGGCTGGCTGGTCGTGCCGCGCGTGGCCATCGAATCGCGCTACCCGCTCGGCCTGTGCCGCGCGTGGACGTGGCTGCACGCCGACCAGTGCTGCGCGGTCTACCCACGCCCCGCGCGGCGGGCGGATTACCGCGGCGCCGGGCGCGGCGCCGCCGCGGCCGCCGCCAGCCGCGAGTCCGCCGGTGATGAGGATCTCACGGGCCTGCGCGATTACCGGGCCGGTGACCCGCTGCGACGGGTCGCCTGGAAGGCCTACGCCCGGGGTGGCGAGCTCCTCGTGCGCGAACTGGCCGGACGCCAGAGCACCCCACCGGTATTTGATTTCGCGGACGTCCCGGGCCCCTCCACCGAGGAGCGGCTCGCCACGCTCTGCCGGATGGTGCTGGACGCCAGCGCCCGCCACGAGCCATTTGGCCTGCGCATCGGTCCGCTCAGCGTCCCGGTCGACGGGGGCGCCGCGCACCGCGATGCCTGCCTGACGGCGCTTGCCGCCCACGAGCGGCCGCGCACCGGGCGCGGCGAGTCGCCGTGAACCGGGCGGTCACACCCACCGACCGGACCCCGGCCGGCGAGGCGCCGCTCGACCGGCGCCTCGTGCTCGGCGCCGGCGCGCTGCTTTTTGCGGCACTGCCGAGCCTGCCGTCGCTGCCGCCCTGGGTCAGCGCGCTGTTACTGCTGAGCCTGCTCGTCCGTGCCGCCGGCCTGCTGAAGCCCGGCCGGCTCGCAACCCGCCTCCTCCTCGTGCTGCTCGCGACGGGCGTGACCGCGGGCGTGCTGGCCGGCTTTCGGACACTGAACGGCCTGCCGGCCGGCACGACGCTGCTGGTCGCCATGGCAGCCCTCAAACTGCAGGAGTCACGCAGCAGCCGCGACCTCGCGGTGCTGGTATTCATCAGCTACTTCCTCTGCCTCGCGTCGCTCCTCGCGGCGCCGACGGTCTTTCGGCTGGTGCACGCGCTCCTCGCAAGCTGGCTCGCGACGGTCGCGCTGCTCGAGTCCCAGCGTCCGGCCAGGGCGGCTCCCTTGCGCGGGCTGCGCACTGCCGCGCGGCTCCTCGCCATCGGCACGCCACTCGCGGTCATCCTGTTCTGCTTCGTGCCGCGTCTTGAAGGACGCTTCTGGGCGCTGCCGAGTGGCGGCAGCGAGGCGACGACCGGCATTGCCGAGGAGATGAACCCGGGCGCGATCGCGCGACTCGCGCAATCGGAGGAGCCGGCCTTTCGTGCCCGCTTCGACACGGAGGTTCCGCGCCGCCAGGATCGGTACTGGCGCGTCCTGACGCTCGACAACTTCAACGGCGCGGCGTGGCGCCGCTCGGCCGCGGCGACGGGCGGCGA
>CAITAM010000561.1 GCA_903890265.1 uncultured Pseudomonadota bacterium
CCGGAATTGAAGGCGTTCGCCGGAGCCGTCATCGGCTCGATCGCGACGGCCAGGCCGAGACCGTCCGACCCGGAACCGGGGCATGGAGCGCCGAGCGCGGGCGCCAGCGCTAGCGAAGGCGGCGAACCTCGGCCAGCAGCCCCTCGGCGGCGGCCTGCTCCGCGCGCCGCCGGCTGCTGCCCGTGGCGGTTGCCTGCAGGCCGAGCGCGTCGATCGCGCAGCGGACGCTGAAGCACTGGTCCGGCGGGTCACCGCTGACGCTCTCGACGCTGTAGACCGGCAGCGGCTGACCCCGCCCCTGCAGCCACTCCTGCAGCTGCGACTTGGCGTCCTTCATGGCGCTTTCCGCCGGCAGGTTGGCGTGCCGGGTCGCGAGCAGGCGCCGGATCAGTCCCTTTACCGGCCCGAGACCGGCGTCCAGGTAGAGCGCCCCGAACAGGGCCTCGAGCGCATCGGCGAGGATCGAGCGACGGCGAAAGCCGCCGGACTTGAGCTCACCGCCACCGAGGAACAGCCGGTCGCCGACGCCCATCTCCTCGGCGAGGTCCGCAAGCGTCTCGCCGTTGACGAGATGCGCGCGGTAGCGGCTGAGCGTTCCCTCGTCGGCCTGCGGATGACTCTCGAACAGCCAGTCGGCGACGACGAGCGACAGCACCGCGTCGCCGAGGAACTCGAGCCGCTCGTTGTGCGGACCAGGGTGCGAGCGGTGGGTCAGCGCCGCGACGAAGAGCGCCGGGTCCCGGCACTCGTGGCCGAGCGCACGCCGCACGAACGCACCGACCTGGGCCGCGTCAGCCTGCACGGTCGGAGCTCACTGCGCCGGAATCTCGACCTTCTTGTCAAAGTGCACGAGAAACGACACGTTGGCGATGAACGGTGCCTCGTAGTCGTACGCCGCGCGCACGACCAGCTGGTCGTCCTGGCGCTCGATCTCGACAGCCTTGGCGTTGATCGACCTCACGTCGTTGATGTCGAAGCTCTTCTCGATGGAGCGCGTGATGGCCGCCGGGCTCGTCTCACCGGCAGACTTGAGGCCGTCGAGCGCCTTGGCCACGTTCATGTACTCGAGATACGCCGGCGCGAGCTTCACGCCGGCGACGACGAACAGGCCGAACACGCCTATCAGGAACAGAATACTGAGCAGCGTCATGCCCGACTGGTGACCCGCCTTCATGCCGCTCTCCCCTTGCAACCACCGACCCGTCCGCTGAGATTAATGCGCAACCAGAGCCCCGGTCTAGCGCACGGCCATGCCGATACGACGCCACTCGGGACCGGTGCCATTGCCGATGTTGAGCCAGATACGAACGGCCTTGCCGACGAGGTTCGCCTCGGGCACCAGTCCGAGCGCGTCCTTGAAGCGGCTGTCCGCGCTGTTGTCCCGGTTGTCACCCATGAAGAAGTAATAGCCGGGTGGCACCGTCGTTTCGAAATCCTGGGTCCCACCGTGCAGCGGCCCGTCGGTCACCGGGTTGACCATGCAGTGGTTGAGCGTCCGCCGACCGCCACAGGAGCGCCGATCCAGCTGTCCCGGACAGTACATGATCCGGTGCTCGTGACTGCCGATATGCTCGAGTCCTTCCTGGAACTCCTCGTAGCAGGCGTCCTCGACGAAGAGACCGGTGCCGTGCACCGGCACGGGCGTGCCATTGATCGTGATGGCATCGCCCTTGACGACCACGTGATCACCCGGCAGCGCCACCAGCCGCTTGATGAAATTGACCGACGGGTCCTTTGGCGTACGAAAGACGATGACGTCACCGCGCTGCGGATCGCCGACCGGCACGATCTTGGTGTTGATGACCGGCAGCTTGAGCCCGTAGGCGAATTTGTTGACGAAGATGAAGTCGCCGTCCAGCAGCGTCGGCATCATCGAGTCAGAGGGAATGCGAAACGGCTCGAAGAGAAACGACCTGACGAGCAGCACGACGACGATGATCGGGAAAAACGACCGGGCATACTCGATCAGGACGGGCTCGGCGCCGTTTGCCGCCACGCGCGCCTTGCGCCACAGCGCCACGTCCAGGCCGTAGATGGCGCCCGTGACCAGCGAGCCGACGACGAGCCAGAAGGAGAAGTCGATCACCATGTCACTTCTTCCCGACCTGCAGAACGGCAAGGAATGCTTCCTGCGGGATCTCCACGGTGCCGAGCTGCTTCATTCGCTTCTTACCTTCCTTCTGCTTCTCGAGTAGCTTGCGCTTGCGGCTGATATCGCCGCCGTAGCACTTCGCCAGCACGTTCTTGCGCATGGCCTTGACGCTCGCCCGGGCGACGATCTGGCCGCCGATCGCGGCTTGGATCGCGACCTCGAACATCTGCCTCGGGATGAGTTCCTGCATCTTGTCGACGAGTTCACGGCCGCGCGGGTAGGCGCTGTCGCGGTGCACGATCAGCGACAGGGCATCGACGCGATCGCCGTTGATGAGCACGTCGAGACGGGACAGATTCGCCGCCTGAAAGCGGTTGAACTCGTAGTCGAACGAGGCGTAGCCCCGGCTTGCGCTCTTCAGGCGGTCGAAGAAGTCGAGCACCACGTCCGCCATCGGCAGCTCGTACTGCAGCGAGACCTGGTTGCCGACGTAGATCATCTTCTTCTGTACGCCGCGCTTTTCGGTACACAGCTGCAGGACCGCACCGACGTGCTCCGGCGGCACGAGAATGTTGGCTGTGATGATCGGCTCGCGCATCTCCTCGATCTTGTCGATCGAGGGCAGCTTCGAGGGGTTGTCCACGTAGATGATCGAGCCGTCGGTCTGCACGATTTCGTACACGACCGTCGGTGCGCTGGTGATCAGGTCGAGGTTGTACTCGCGCTCGAGCCGCTCCTGGACGATCTCCATGTGCAGCAGGCCGAGGAATCCGATGCGAAAGCCGAAGCCGAGCGCGGTCGACACCTCGGGCTCGTAGGCCAGCGCCGAGTCATTGAGCTTGAGCTTGGAGAGTGCGTCACGAAACGACTCGTAGTCGTCGGTCGACACAGGGAAAAGGCCGGCAAATACGCGCGGCTGGATCTTCTTGAAGCCGGGCAGCGCCTCGGCGCAGGGCGCGGCCTCAAGCGTGATCGTGTCGCCCACCGGCGCGCCGTCGATCTCCTTGATACCGGCCATGATGAAGCCGACTTCGCCGGCGACGAGTTCCGTACCGTCCACGCGCTTTGGCGTGAAGCGCCCGAGTCGGGCGCACTCGTGCGCGCGACCGGTCGTCCAGACGCGCACCTTCTGTCCGCGCTTCAGCCGGCCGTTGACCACGCGCACCAGCGACACGACGCCGACGTAGTTGTCGAACCAGGAGTCAATGATCAGCGCCTGCAGCGGCGCGTCCGGATCACCCGTCGGCGCCGGAATCCGCTTGACGATCTCCTCGAGCAGCAGATCGACGTTGAAGCCGGTCTTGGCCGACACCCCGAGGGCGTGTTCGGCGGGAATGCCGATGATCTCCTCGATCTCCTTCATCACCCGCTCGGGATCGGCCGACGGCAGATCCACCTTGTTGATGACCGGCAGCACCTCTAGACCCTGATCGAGAGCGGTGTAGCAGTTGGCGACGCTCTGCGCCTCGACACCCTGGGCCGCATCGACGACGAGGAGCGCGCCCTCGCAGGCGGCGAGCGAGCGGGACACTTCGTAGGAGAAGTCGACGTGGCCCGGCGTGTCGATGAAATTCAGCTGGTAGTCGACGCCGTCCTTGGCGCGGTAGCGCAGCGTGACGCTCTGCGCCTTGATCGTGATGCCCCGCTCGCGCTCGAGGTCCATCGAATCGAGGACCTGCTCCTGCATTTCACGCTGCTCAAGGCCGCCGCACATCTGGATGAGGCGGTCGGCGAGGGTCGACTTGCCGTGGTCGACGTGGGCAATGATCGAGAAATTGCGGATCGGCGGGGGGACCAGGGACATACGCTGCGGGACTCCCACGGGCAGGGAAGCCCGAGTCGGTCAATTATAGCAGCAGCCGGCACGCCGCCCGGGGCTCAGCGCGCCGAGGCGCGGGGTCGAACCAGGCGCGCCAGTTCGTCGATATCGAGATGCCCGCTGGCGACCACGAGGCCGTCCAGCAGGACGACAGGCACCTTGTGGCCGTACCGGCGCCGGTCCTCCGGGTCAGCGTCCACGTCCCGGCAGGCGACCCTGACGCCGTGCTCGTGCGCCCACGGCAGGAGTGCCGCGAGCAGTTCATCGCACAGCGGACAGTCCTCGCGGCCGACGTAGTCGAGTTCGACCACGGTCAGCGCACGCTCTGCGAGGCCGTTTCCACCGCGGCGGCCACCTGCCGGACCGTCTCCGGGGGTACCTCGCCGATGGCGGTGACCCGCTGGCCACCGACCAGCACGGACATGGCATAACCGATGCCGACGCTGCCCTGCCCTTCGCGGGCCGGGCGCGTCGCGGCGCCCTCGACGAAGACCGATACGGTCGCGAGCCCGTCGGACAGCACGAGGTGCCGGGCGGGGCTCGCCCCGCCCGGCAACACCTGCTCGCCCGCCGCGACGAGCCGGAAACCGGGCGGCAGGTCG
>CAITAM010000562.1 GCA_903890265.1 uncultured Pseudomonadota bacterium
CGCGTGCGCATGAAAGCTCGGTAGCCGGCGCAGTCTCGTGAAGTCGATTCCGTCCAGCAGCAGGCTCAGTTCCTGTACCGAGATCTCCATAGATGCCCCATCCCGTGATGGCCATTTGTACTTGCCGCGCTCCAGTCGCTTGTACCAGATAGCCAGCCCGTTGCGATCCCAGATCAGCGCCTTGACGCGATCGGCCCGCTTGCCGCGGAACAGAAACAGATGTCCCTCGAGTGGGTTCAGTTCCAGCACCTCGATCACAGTCGCGCACAGCCCATCGAACGAGCGGCGCATGTCGATCGGGGCGGCGGCCATGAAGATCCGCGTCTCCGGGCTCAGGCTCAGCACGACAGCCTCGCCAGCTCGGTGAGCAACGGCGACAGGGAGCGTGAGGACAATAGCCGGAACTCGAGCGCAATTCCGTTCGGCAGCGCCACGTGCACGCCCAGCGCTTCCTCGACGCTGACCCTGTCTGCCTGAATCACGTTGCGCGCCGTGTGGTCCGCTCGAACCACGACCGGCACCAGAGCCGGCGCGCTCGACTCAGTCATGCCTGGAATTATCGCTGCAGACCGGGCCAATCGACCCTTCCACAGGCCGAAGTACTTCGCGTCGAGTTCGTGTGCGCGGCAGTAATCCGTCTGACGCCCACCCCCTCTTCGCCACGCCGCCACATGAGCGGCCCACTTCGCCCGGATCGCGCTCGTGCGCTGCGCTCGAGTCCGTCCTTGCCTCTTTGCCATCTTCATTTCTCCAGCGGCTATCACTGGAGACTATTGCATCAGGTTCCCGCTAAACTGCTAGGACGCGGATTTCCGGACGGATACGACTGGCCGTAGCGGAGGGTCCCGAAGGCCGCACCCGCTCACGCGCCGGGCCCGCTCAGATGGACGTGCGCAGGCTCCACAGCTCGGGAAAGAAGCGCAGCTCCAGCGCCTTCGCCAGGTACGACACGCCCCCGGTGCCACCGGTACCGCGCTTGTAGCCGATGATCCGCTCCACCGTCTTCATGTGCGAGAAGCGCCACAGCTGGAAGTTGTGATCGACGTCGATCAGCTTCTCGGCGAGCTCATAGAGGTCCCAGTGTGCCTGCGTGCTGTGGTAGACGATGAGCCAGGCGGCGGTCACCTGCTTGCTGGGCACGTAGGGCTGGCTGAAATCACGGTCCAGGTATTCCGAGGGGATCTCAAAGCCCCGCCGTGACAGGAGCCGCAGCGCCTCGTCGTACAGCGACGGCGCGCCGAGTGCCTGTTCGAGGAGCGCCATGTGCTCCGGATCGTCCCGGTGCACGCGGACGAACTCCGCGTGCTTGTTGCCGAGCATGAATTCGAGCAGCCGGTACTGCCAGGACTGGAAGCCCGACGACGGTCCGAGCTGGTTGCGAAAGCTCGAGTACTCGAACGGTGTCATCGTCGCGAGCACGTCCCAGACGTTCAGCAGCTGGGTCTGGATGTGACTGACCCTGGACAGCATCTTGAAGCAGGGATCGAGATCGTCGCGCCGAATCGCACTGATCGCCGCCTTGAGCTCGTGCAGGCAGAGCTTGAGCCACAGCTCGCTCGCCTGATGGACCACGATGAACAGCATCTCGTCGTGCTCGATCGAGCGCGGATGCTGCGCGTTCAGCAGCCGGTCGAGGTCAAGGTAGCCGCCGTAGGTCTCGGCGCGGCTGACGTTCCAGTGCACCGACTCGTCGGTCAGGTCGACCCGTGGCGTGCCGCCCGCTGACCGTTCCCCGGATTCCCCGCTCGCCATACGCTCGCCTCGCTCTCAGTCGTAGACCCAGCCCGGGACGTGCTGCCAGCCGCGGGTCAGCGCCCGGTCGAGCTCCCGCCAGCGCGGTTCGTGCGCGGCCACCAGGGCCCAGAAGCGCGGCGAATGGTTCATGTGCCGAGTGTGGCAGAGCTCGTGCAGGAAAAGGTAGCGGACGACGTCCGGTGCCTGGAACAGCAGGCACGCGTTCAGGCTGATCGTGCCACTGCGGCTGCAGGAACCCCAGCGCGTGCGCTGGCGGCGGATCTGCGTGCGGCGAAAATCAAAGCCGCGCTCATCGGCCACCCGCCTGAGCCACGGCCCGAGCCGGCGCTCGCCCTCGTCGACGAGCCAGCGGCGCAGCGCCACGAGCCGCCCGGCTTCGTCATCCGGCGGACCGCCGATCTCGATCCGGCCGGGGTAGCGCACCCGAAAGCCAGGCCTTGCCACGGGGTCGTAATGGACCTGCCAGTCCTCGTCGAAACAGCCGAGGCGGATCACGGCCGGCGGCAGGACGGGACCCGCACCGAGCCGCGCCGCGTCGACCTTGGCATCGATCCACGCGCGGTGGCGGCTGACGAAGCGCTCGACGGTGAGCGGCGCCGTGCCCCGCGGCACGGTGACGACGACGCGCCCGCCCGGATAGACACGCACGGTCAGGCGCCGCGCCCGGCCGTTGACCTTGACCGTAAAGGGTGCGGGCGCGGCGCGGCTGCCGTCGAACAGTCCCGCCTGCGCCGGCGGCTCGCGGCCTACGAGTGCCATCGCCGGCCTGTGCTCACGGCACGTCGCCCTTGAGTCGTGACATCTGCACGGCCGCGCGACGGTAGTCCGGCGCGAGCACGAGGCAGCGCTCGTACGCCTCGCGCGCCTTCAGCCACTCACCGAGCGCCGCCGCCCGCTCGCCCACGAGGAACCAGGCCTCCGGCGCACCCCAGCCCGGCTGACCGGGGTTAAGCGCCCGGGGCTCGGCGAAGGCGCGCGCGGCCGACTCGGCGAAGTTCAGTGCCGCGCCCGGGCTGGCCGCCGACCCCGGCAGGAGCGCGGCGAGGTACTCGGTGCGCGGATTGGGTGGCTCGTCGGTGAGCGCCCGCGCCCGTGCGAGCGAGCGCTCGATGGCCCGTCGCGAGGGCGCGCGCCGGTAACCCTCGCAGGCCGCCGCGACGTTGAAGCCCTCCGCGGCGACGCTGCGGTCCTCGGCCGCGAGCACGGGCGCCGCGGCCCGCAGGCAGCGATCGGCGGCCTCGGCGGCGGC
>CAITAM010000563.1 GCA_903890265.1 uncultured Pseudomonadota bacterium
AGGCCGCCTCGTCGTGCGCGTTGTCAGTGCCGTGGCCGTAGTGCAGGCCGGCACGCTCGAACGTCTGGGCCACCCGGCGGATCAGCGCCGCCACCGTCGGCGCCGGGCGTGAGGCGACCGGCTGGCGGCCGCGGTCGGAAGTGCTTTGGTGTTTCATGCGTGCGCAGTCTAGCCGAAGCCGGTGCCGGCGCCTTCTGTGGGATAATGCGCCATGGAAGTAAAGCCCGCGCGCCCCGCCTGGCAGGTCGCCGTTCTGGTCATGATCGCCATCGGCGGTGTGCTCGGCGGCAGCCTGTACGCCCGCTCCCGCCTGACACCCGCGCCCCACGACACCGCCAAACCGGCCACCCGGGCGGCCCTGGTGTACGACCGGCCACGGCCGCTCGCGCCGTTCACGCTGGTGGACGAGGCCGGTGCCGCGGCGACCAAGGCCACCCTCAGCGGCCACTGGTCGCTGCTCTTCTTCGGCTACACGCACTGCCCCGACGTCTGCCCGGCAACGCTCGCCGAGCTGGCCCGCGTACGCGAGCGACTCGCCGACCTGCCGCGCGACCGGCAGCCCGCCGTTTACCTCGTCAGCGTCGACCCGGGCCGGGATGACGTGGCGACGCTGGCGGGCTACGTGCATTTCTTTGCGCCGGATTTCCACGCCCTGACCGGCGAGCCGGCGGCACTCGAGGCATTCACCCGGGGGCTTGGGGTGGCGGTGATCGTCCGCCGGCCGGCGGCGGACCAGCCTGCCGCCGATTACACGGTCGACCATACCGCGGCGATCCTCCTCGTCGATCCGGCTGGCGCCGTCGTTGCGCTTTTCCCGGCCCCGCACCAGGTCGCTGTGATCGACGCGGACTACCGCGCCCTCGTGACCGCTGCGTCCCGCACCGGACCGTGAGCCTCGGCGACCGGGCCTTCGTGCTGCTGCAGCGCCTGCTGCCGCTGCACCTCGTGAGCGCGGCGATGCTTTGGCTGTCACGGCTTGAGTGGCCGCCGGCGGCACAACTCCTGATCGGACTCTTCGGCCGGCTCTACGCCGTCGACCTCAGCGAGGCCGAGCGCGACCGTGCCGCGGACTACCGGTCGCTGAACGACTATTTCACCCGCGCCCTGCGTCCGGGTGCGCGGCGTCTGGACCCCGACGCGGCGAGCCTCGTCGCGCCCTGCGACGGCACGGTGAGCGAGGCCGGGCGGCTGGACGGCGACCGGCTGCTGCAGGCGACGGTCGATGCCAAGCGCCACACCTACACGCTCGAGGCCCTGTTTGCCGATGCCGGTCGCGCGCGACCGTTCATCGGCGGCTCCTTTGCCTGCATCTACCTTGCGCCGCACGACTACCATCGCGTCCACGCGCCGGCGGACTGCACGCTGAGCGAGGCCTGGTACGTCCCCGGCGCGCTGTACAGCGTCAACGCCGCCACGGCGCGCGCGATCCCCGGCCTCTACGCACTGAACGAGCGTGTCGTGCTGCACTTTACGAGCCCGGGCGGGCCGCTCGCGCTCGTGCTGGTCGGCGCGCTGAACGTCGGCAGCATCAGCCTCGCCGACCTCGGCGACTGCCCGCCCTCGCGTGGCAGGCCCGGCGCGCCCGAGCGCCTGCCGGCACGGCGCCGGCGCTACGTCCGCGGCGAAGAGGTCGGGCGATTCAACCTGGGCTCAACCGTGATCGTGGTGACCGGACCGGGTGCCGTACGGCTTGCGCCGTCGCTGGGCGCCGGCGCACGGGTGCGGCTCGGCGGACGCCTCGGGCAGTGGCTGGACACGGGCGGCGGATCAGCGCCGTGAGCCAACCCTCCCCCCCGGCCTGGCGCCCGACGGCGTCGCTCGAGCGGCTGCGGGCACGCGCGGAGCTCCTTGCCCGCGCGCGCGCCTACTTCGCCGCCGAGGGGGTGCTGGAGGTGGAGACACCGCTGCTCGGCCGCGCCTCCGTCACCGACGTGCAGCTCGCCTCGATCGAGACGCGGGTCGGTGGTCAGTCCGGCAGCTTCTACCTGCAGACCTCGCCGGAGTACGCGATGAAGCGGCTGCTGTGCGCCGGCGCGCCCGACATCTACCAGATAGGACGGGCGTTTCGCGATGCCGAGCGCGGTCGCCACCACAACCCTGAATTCACGCTGATCGAGTGGTACCGGCACGGCTTCGATGCCACGCGGCTCATGACCGATGTCGAACGGCTGCTCGCCGCCCTGCTCGGGCGGGAGAGGCTCGGCGCGGTCGAGCGCATCGACTACGGCGCGCTGATCGAGCGGGAGACCGGTCTCAACCCCCACACGGCGGCGACGGCCGCGCTCGAGGCGGTCGCGCGGGACCGCGTCGGCGCGGTGATGCTCGGGCCCGATACCGACCGTGACACGTGGCTCGACCTCCTGATGGGCGCGGTCATCGGCCCGTCACTCGGCGCCGACCACCTCGTCTTCGTCCACGGCTACCCGGCGAGCCAGGCGGCGCTGGCGCGACT
>CAITAM010000564.1 GCA_903890265.1 uncultured Pseudomonadota bacterium
ATTGCTCACCCGTCCGCCGCTCGCCGCCAGGATTGCTCCCGCGCTGCCGCTCGACTTGCATGTGTTAGGCACGCCGCCAGCGTTCAATCTGAGCCAGGATCAAACTCTTCAGTTAATAACTTGAAGAACTAAACCCCAAGCTCTTCCTGAACAACTGACCCTGGTCCCTTTCGAAGACCAGGAATTTCATTTGCTCTGGACGCTTGGAACTCAACATTTGCGCTAGTGCGCATGACGTGAGTCCCCACACAAATTACCTGTCAAATTTTTAAACAGCGCCCGAAACGCTGGGCTTCGGGAGTCGGCGACCAACCCGTGGGTCGTCGCCGGTGAGCCTGCTAGTATGGACGGTTTTTTGTTTCCGTCAACACCTTCTGACTCTTTTTTCGGCGTCGCGTGCCCTGAGGTGCGGTTGCACCCGTAGCGCGTCGTCGCCGGGGTTTCCGATACAGATTGCATCGGAGGGCGCGCAGTATAGCCCTGCGCGAAAGCATGTCAACTCCGTGACGTCGAAAGGTTAACTCGGCCGGTTGCCGGTGCCGTCCGGAGCCCCGCCCTCAGGTCAGCGTGACGCGCGCAACCCCTCGTTTTCCCACCTGAATCAGGTACGTCCCCGGCACATCGAGCTTGAGGTCACGGTCCGCGACCTTCTGGCCGTCGACACGCACCCCGCCCTGCTCGATCAGCCGGCCCGCCGCCGACGTGCTCGGCGCGAGCTGCGCTTCCTTCACGACCAGCACGAGCTTGACGGGACCCGCGCCGGCCGCGACCGCGACCTCCGGAATGTCCTGCGGCAGCTGGCCCTCGCTGAAACGGCGCACGAACTCGTCGCGCGCCTGCGGGCCGGCGCCAGCGCCGTGAAACCGATCGACGATTTCCACGCCGAGCTCGAACTTCGCATCGCGGGGATTCATGCCGCTGGCGACCGCGCTTTTCAGCGCCTCGATGTCGGCCGTCTTGCGAAACGACAGCAGCTCGAAATAGCGCCACATCAGCGTATCGGACACCGACATCAGCTTGCCGAACATGTCGCCCGCCGGTTCGTGGATGCCGATGTAGTTGCCGAGCGACTTCGACATCTTGTTCACGCCATCGAGGCCCTCGAGCAGCGGCATCGTCAGAACGACCTGCGGCTCCTGACCGTAGGATTCCTGCAGTGAGCGGCCTACCAGGAGGTTGAATTTCTGATCCGTGCCGCCGAGCTCGACATCGGCTTTGAGCGCCACCGAATCGTAGCCCTGCACGAGCGGATAGAGGAATTCATGGACCGCGATCGGCTGCCCGCCCTTGTAGCGCTTTTCGAAATCATCGCGCTCGAGCATGCGCGCCACCGTGTACCTCGCCGCGAGTTCGATGAGCCCCGCGGCGCCGAGTGCCGTCATCCAGCGCGAATTGAAGTCGATGCGGGTGCGGTCCGGATCGAGGATCTTGTAGATCTGCGTCTCGTAGGTGCGGGCGTTGGCGGCGATCTCGTCGGGCGTGAGGCGCGGCCGGGTGACGCTCTTGCCGGTCGGGTCGCCGATCATGCCGGTGAAGTCACCGATCAGGAAGATGACCTCGTGGCCGAGGTCCTGGAACTGGCGCATCTTGTTGATGAGCACCGTGTGCCCGAGATGCAGGTCAGGCGCCGTCGGATCGAAGCCCGCCTTGATGCGCAGGGGAACGCCGCGCGACAGCTTGCGCACGAGGTCGGCCTCGAGGAGGATTTCGTGCGTTCCGCGCCGCAGTTCCGTCAGTTGTGCCGCCGCCGCTTCCATTTTGCCCCCTGCTTTTGCGAGGCCGCCAATGTAGGTGGCGCCGCGGGCGAGCGCAAACCGCCGCGCCCCGACCGCCCGGCGCAAAGCGTGATCCGGCGCACAGTCGCCCCCATCGGGGTTGACCCGGCCCCCCTCACCCCGTAGGTTCCGTGGTTTGAACTTAATGAGGTGCGCCGCCGTGCGAACCCTCCCGAAGCTTCCACCCGACGTCTCCGCCGCGAGCGAGCCCGCACCGGCCCTGGTGCGGCCGACGCTGAAGGCCGCGATGCTCGCGACGCTCGCCTTCGGCATCGGCTACACGGCCTGGGAAACCGGTCTCGTCGGTCCGCGCGATACCACCGAGGCGCCACCCGTCGTGCTCACCCACGTCGGCCACCGGGAGAACCACCCGAACGACCAGTCGGTCGCAGTCACCGTCCGCCCGAACGACACGCTCGACGGCATTTTCCGCCGCCTGAAGCTGCCGATGGACGACCTCGCCGGACTGCGGGCCCTGCCTGGCATCCGCCAGAGCCTCGATTACCTGCATCCCGGCGACGTGATCAAGCTGAACCTCCTGAACGGCTCGCTCGCCTCGCTCGAGCGGCGCATGAACGATCGCCAGACGCTGTCGGTCGCGCGTCAGCCGGATGGCGATCTCGCCGCCAAGATCGTCGAGAACGCGCTCGATATCCGGCCGATGCCGATGCACGCCGAGATCACGAGCAGCCTCTTCAGGACGGTAAACGAAAGCGGCGGCAGCGACGCGGTGGCAGCGCAGCTCGCCGAGATTTTCCGTTACGACATCGACTTCGCGCAGGAGCTGCAGGCCGGCGACACGTTCACGCTCGTCCTCGAGAAGGTCTACCGTGACGGCCACTACCTGCACGACGGCGACATCCTCGCCGCGGAGTTCGTCAACAACGGCAAGACCTACCGGGCACTGCGCTTCACGACGGCGGATGGTCACAGCGACTACTACACGCCGGAAGGCAAATCCCTGAAAAAGGCCTTCCTGCTGGCGCCGGTCGAGTTTTCCCGCATCAGTTCAGGCTTCGGCCTGCGCTGGCACCCGATCCTGAACCGCATGGGCACCCACAAGGGCATCGACTACGCAGCGCCGAGCGGCACGCCGGTGCGTGCCGCGGGCGATGGCAAAGTCGAGTTCCGTGGCGTCCAGAACGGCTACGGCAACGTG
>CAITAM010000565.1 GCA_903890265.1 uncultured Pseudomonadota bacterium
GCCGCGACGGCCTGCAAGACAAGTAATATTCGGACGATTTGGCTGCGATTTATTCTAAACAGCTCGCCAAGAAACGGGAGTGTCCCGGCTTGAGTGCCGCCGAAGGAATTTGGGTGGTCATAACGCGGAGTTGAGCCGTGTAAGCGCAAAGTGCCCTGGTTTTCCCAAATTAAACCTCCCGTTATGCTGCCGACGACGCCCTCCTCGGCCATTTTAGCGAAGCCGAGGAGATGGCTAAAAATGAACCACTTCATTCTCATCACGCTAGTAAGGAAGGCTGCGATACAAATGCCTACCATTAGGTCTTTCAACACGATATTTGAAAAGACTCCCCAAGAGACCTCAGGGTCCACAGATAGGGGCGTCATGAGTAACATCAGAAATGCAAACGCGAGGCCGAGGTTGAATGAGGTCGGCCTGATCAGCTTTTTTTCTTGAGTCAATAAAACGACGCCTGGGACCGCTACGAGCAGACCTAGGATAAATTCCAGGCGAAAATTGCCAAATACAGGGATCCGTATTCCTAGCTGCAGCAAGCGGACGAGATAAAAAATAAGGAATAAAAAAAAGAATGGCGTCAGCCCAACGGCAGTGCCATTCCCATTTTCGCGGTAACGAATGTGCCTTTTTTTATCCACGTTGCTAGTGGTTCGCCAAGTTACTTTTTGATTCGCTGTTATTCTTTGACATGTCGGTGATTCACTTCCGGAAGCCCCCTAGTACGGCTTTTGTTGCGGTTTTGATCGCTGATCCCGCAGCAGGGCCATAACTTGCCGCCCGCCAGGCGTCCGCGAGGCACCCCAGTATGTCGTTGGAGATAGTTGCGCGAGCGCGGGCTCGGTTAACGTATGAGTGGCTGTAGGCGCGTCGGCGGGTGGCAGTGTTGATGAGGTTTGGGTGCGCGCGTTCAAATTCCGCCATTATCTGGAAGCAGGCCTCATATCGCCCTTTCCAGTTTTTAGACATCTGTCCGCTCCATACGCGGTACAGGTATGCCACAGAGGGAACAAACTGGAATTCGCAATGGACCGACAGGCGGAGCCAAAGCTCCCAGTCGATGCCCATCCTGAGATCGGGGCGGAATGCGCCATGTTCGATCAGTAACGAGCGACGCGCCATCGCGGTTCCGAACGGTACGAAGTTCTCGAAGAAGAGTTCTTGCGTGACTTTGCCCGTCGGCTCGGAATGCACCTTCTCGGGCAGTTCGTTGCCATGCTCGTCAATCTCGCGGGTTCGGGCGTAGACCACACCCGCTTCCGGGTGGGCCTCAAACACCGGGATCTGCATCGCGAGCTTCTCGGGCACCCAGAGGTCGTCGGCGTCGCAGAAGCCGATGAATTCACCGGTGGAGGCCGCGATGCCACGGTTCTTGGCCGCGGTCTGGCCCGCGTTGGGCTGGTAGTGGTAGCGGACCCGGGGGTCGGTGAGGTAACGCTTCACCCGCTCGGCCGTGTCGTCCGTCGAACCGTCGTCGACGACGTGCAGTTCGAGGTCGGGCACGGTCTGCGCGAGCACGCTCTCGATCGCGGCACCCACGTAGTTACCCATGTTGTAGGTGGCCATGATCACGCTGACCCGGGGCGTGCCGTGCGCCGGCTTAGGCCGCTCCGCCGGCGAGTCGCGAAGAACCTCGGTCATCAAAATCTCCGGATCGCGAAGCGGTACTTGCCGTTCGCTTCCTGCGGAATGCGCTCGACCGGCACGACCGTGATGTCGATGCCATCGCCCAGATCGCGTGCGAGGGCGGAGTGTAACTCGGGCTCCCAGGTCGTCGGCGCCGCGGGATCGGCCACGGTGTGCGCCCGCACTTCAGACGGCGATACCTGCACGAGCTGCAGCTGGGCGATGCCGGGAATGGCGGTCAGGGTTCGTTCGACGAGCGAC
>CAITAM010000566.1 GCA_903890265.1 uncultured Pseudomonadota bacterium
CCGCGGCTCGGTATTTCTCCTGTGGGCGTACACCAGCCTGTTTCTCGGCAGCGCACTCGGCACCGGACTGCTGCTGTCGACTGTCACGCGCAACCAGTTCAATGCCGCCCAGGCCTCCCTCAATGTCGCCTTCCTGCCGGCAACCATGCTGTCGGGGTTCGTCTACGAGATTGCGAGCATGCCGGCGCCCATCCGGGCGGTAACGTACCTGGTACCCGCCCGCTACTTCATTTCAGCACTGCAGACGCTGTTCCAGGCCGGCTTTATCGGGCAGATCCTCCTCGAGGACTTCCTGTTCCTCGCGGCATCCGCGTGCTTTTTCCTGGGCATTACGGCCCTGAAGACCCGCCGCAGGCTGGACTGAGGCATGCTGCGCCGCCTCTGGACTCTGGTTCGTAAGGAGCTGCAGCAGTCACTGCGCGACCCGCAGAGCCGTGCGCTCCTTTTCCTGCCGGTCATCCTGCAGCTGCTGCTCTTTCCGTTTGCAGCCACGCTCGAAGTGAAAAATGCGTCCCTGGCGATACTCAACCTCGATGGCGGTGCGGTTTCCCACGAGCTCGTTCAGCGGCTTGGAGCGACGCGGGCATTCCCGTCCGTGCGGCTTGTCACGAGCCAGGCTGAGCTGACACGGGTCGTCGATGAGCAACAGTCGCTGATTGGGCTTGAGTTTCCGGCGGACTTCTCCCGCCGGGTCGTCGCCGGCCATGGCGCCACGATTCTCGCCGTGATCGACGGCCGTCGGTCGAACAGCGCGCAGATTGCCTACGGCTACGCGCAGACCGTGGTCGCGGCCTATGCCGACGAGCGCGCTCTGGCACTGGGCAGACCGGCGCGCTCGGTGATCGTCACGCGCAATTACTACAATCCGAACCTCGACTACCAGTGGTTCATCCTGCCGACCCTCGTCGCGGTCATCACTACGCTCGGCAGTCTCATCGTCACGGCGCTGTCGGTGGCCCGCGAGCGGGAGCAGGGCACTCTCGATCAATTGCTGGTGTCGCCGCTGACCCCGGGACTCATCATGACCGGCAAGGCAATCCCCGCGATTATCGTCGCTTTTATCCAGGCGACGATCATTACCCTGGCGGCAGTCTTTGTATACCGCGTCCCTTTTCAGGGCTCTGTCAGCGCGCTCTATGGCAGCATGCTCTGCTACGCGGTCGCGCTGGCGGGGTTCGGGCTTTTCATTTCCGCGCTCTGCGAGACGCAGCAGCAGGCTTTCCTTGGCGTATTTGCCTTTATGGTTCCGGCAGTGATGCTCTCGGGCTTCGTCGCACCGGTCGAGAACATGCCGCTCGGTTTCCGGGTCATCGCCTGGGTTGACCCGCTCAGCCACTACATCGTGATTCTCAAGGGTATCTTCCTCAAGGGCTATGGCTTCGCCGATGCGTGGCCGAACCTGTGGCCATTGTTGCTCGATGCCGCCCTCACCCTGTCCTTTGCGTACCTGATGTTCCGGCGCCGAGTCGCCTGAGCGGAGTGAGATTCATGGCAATGCGAATTCGGATGTCTTTCCCGGTGGGTGCCGTCATGGTCCTCCTGTCATCGTGCGCGGTCGGCCCGAACTACCAGCCGCCCCGCACAGAGACCGAGGCGCCGGCCACGTTCCTGGCGCAGGACCCCGGCGCGGCAGGCGAGCCCGTCGTCGCCGACTGGTGGGCGGCGCTGCGCGCGCCGGTGCTCGACAGGTTGATTAGCGAAGCACTGGCAAGCAACGCCGACCTTGCCGCGGCCGAGGCACGGGTCCAGCAGTCGCGTGCGTTGGTTCGGATCAGCGGTGCGCAGTACTACCCGACGTTCAATGCCGATGGACGCGTTTCAAGGGACAAGCTCAGTCGCAATGGCGAGAATCTGGCGCTGATACCGTTCGAGCCACCGCGGACCGAGTTCACGGACTACCGGCTGGGATTCGATGCCGTCTGGGAGATCGATCTCGCGGGCAAGACCCGCCGGGACGTCGAGGCCACGGTGGCGCGGCTCGGCAGCAGCGAGGAACTCCGCAATGACGCCCGATCGGTGCTCACCGCCGAGGTGGCGAGCGCCTACGTCGATTACCTGGCGGCGATGGCGAGGCTGCACGTCGCCGAGGCTGACCGGTCCCGCGCGGCGGAAGTGCTCGAGCTCGACGCCCTGCAGGTACGGGCGGGTACGCTGAGCGAGACCGATCGGCGCCGTGTTGAAGCCGAGGCCCGCAATGCCGAGGCCGCGGTCCCGCCGTTGGCCGCGGCCCGTGACGCGGCCATGCTGCAGCTCGTTGCCCTGACGGGGACCAGCCGCGACGCGGTAGCGGCGCTGCTCGCCGACGCCACGGCATTGCCAGAGGCACCGCAGGCGGCGCCCGTCGGGCTGCCCGGGGACGTGCTGCGCCGCCGTCCGGACGTGCGGCATGCCGAGCGCGAGTTGGCGGCCGCCACCGCGGACGTCGGCAGCGCGATTGCGGCCCGGTTTCCGCGACTGACGCTGGTGGGCGATGCGGGCTGGGATTCGGTTCAGCCCGGCAAGCTGGTTCAGTCCGCCAGCCGGTACTGGAATATCGGTCCGCAATTGACGGTCCCGATCTTCTCGGCCGGACGCCTGCGTGCGCAGTCGGAGGCAGCAGCCTCGTCCAGGGATGCGGCTGAGGCGAGTTATCGTGCTGCCGTCCTCAGGGCCGTCGCCGACGCCGAGACCGGCCTTGTCCGACTGGCGGCGGACCGCGAGCGGCAGCGCTCTGTCACGGCGTCGGCGCAGGCGCTCGCGGTAGCGGCTCAGCATGAGCAGCTGCGGTATGGCGCGGGCGATGCATCCCGCATCGAGGTGCTGCAGGCCGAGCGGGCGCTCGATGCGGCCGAGGACGGCCGAATCGCGGAACAGGCACAGGTCCTCAAGGACTACGTCAGTCTTGGCAAGTCGCTCGGCTTCGGTTGGCAGGAGCGGGTCGGGGCTGCGGTGGCGGCGCGCGCAGACGCCGGGCGTGCCGGCGAACCGACGCTCAAAGCGCCATAAGCACGAGCCCAGTGGCGTGCAGCGTGCGATAGAGCTTGTCGAGCTGGTCGCGACTGTCCACTTTTACGGTCAGCGTCAGGGACAGAAAGCGCCCGTTGCTGCTGACCCGCTCCTGTTCCGCCAGCGGCTGGTCAGCGCCCAGTTCGGCGCGCACCACCTCGCGCATCCGCGTCCGGAACTCGTCGCTCTGCGCGCCCATCACCTTGAGCGGGTATTCGCAGGGAAACGTCAGCGGCGAGTCTTCCACGGCGGTTATTCCAGTGCGGTGAGGGGCGGCGAGTGAGCGATCTCGCGCCGAAAGTCATCCAGGCGCCGGCGCAGGCGCTGCCAGTACTGGCCAGGCTGTCCCGTGCCGACGTCAACGCCATCGATACGGACCACGGGAAGCAGCAGGCGGGTGGCGTTACACATCCATACCTCGTCGGCAGCGCGCAGTTCGCTGTCGCGCACGTCGCCGACCTCGACCGACAGACCGCAACCGGCGGCGAGTTTCAGGACCAGTTGCCGGCTGGTGCTTGGCAGGATGGACGGCGTTTCGCGCGGAGCGCGGACGACCGTGCCACGGACCACGAGGATTGCGCTGGACGAGCCCTCCCGCAGCAGGCCATCGCTGAGGTAGATGGCCTCGGTAGCATCGCTGGCGGCCGCGGCGGTCTTCGCCAGCACGTTACCGAGCAGATTGACACTTTTGATGTCGCAGCGGGCCCAGCGATTGTCGGCAGCCGTGATGGCGCTGACACCGGCGAACCCTGCCACCGGTGCTTCGGCGGGCAGTTCCGCAGCGAACGCGAACACGGTCGGAGCGAGGCCTGTCGGTGCCGCGTGGGTACGACCCCACTCGGCGCCACGCGAGACTTGCAGATAAACGTACAGGTCACCACCGCCGTTCGCCTCAATCAGCGACGAGAGCAGGGCGAGCCATTCGTGATCGGAGTAGGTGGCCGCCATGCCGATCGCGGCAAGACTGCGGTTCAACCGGCTCAAGTGCTCGCAGAGCAGGAACGGCCGCCCGCCGTAGACCGGGATCACCTCGTAGACCGCATCACCGTACAGGAACCCGCGATCGAGTGGCGAAATGGTCGCTTCGGCGAGCGGCACCAGCCGCCCGTTGAGGTGGGCCACCGGGCGCGGCGCAGGCATCAGACGAACCAGAGGCGGATCGTGTCGATGAGTCGGCGGAAGAAGCCACCCGTGCTGACGTCGTGCGCCGGGTACACCGGCAGTTCCGCGAGCAACTTGTCGCCCTGCATGACGCGCAGCGTTCCGACCACCTGCGACGCGGCGAGTGGTGCGATGAGGCGCTTTTCCAGCTGGAGCGTCGCCTTCGCGCCGTCTGCGAGACCGCGGGGCAGGGTCGCGGCGACGTCCTGGTGGACGACCACGTCGGCTGGATCGGAAGCCTTCCAGACGTGGGTGTTGCCAACCACCTGTCCTGCACTGTAGAGCCTTCTCGTCTCGAAAAAGTTGAAGCCGTAACCGAGCAGTGCAGCCGTCGCATCCTCGCGGGCGGCGAAGCTGTCGGTGCCCATCACGACGGCGACGAAGCGCGTGCCGTTACGCAGGGCAGACGCGGCGAGACAATAGCCCGCCTCCTGCGTGTGGCCCGTCTTCAGCCCATCGACCGTGGGGTCTTTAAGCAGCAGCCGGTTGCGGTTGTCCTGTTTGTGGCCGTTGAACGTGAAGCTCTTCTGGGAGAAGTAGTGGTAGTAGTCCGGGAAGTCGGTCGCGATGGCCGCCGACAGCACCGCGATGTCGAGTGCCGTCGTGTAATGGACCGGGTCGGGGTCCGGCACGCCGGACGAATTATTCCAGTGCGACCCCTTAAGCCCCAGCCGTTCCGCGTACTGGTTCATGAGTGCCGCAAAAGTCGATTCGGAGCCTGCAATCGCCTCGGCCAGCGCTATCGTCGCGTCGTTGCCGGACTGCACAATCATGCCCTGCAGGAGGTCATCTACTTTGACTTTGGAGTTTAGTTCGAGAAACGACGTCGAACCGTCCGTTACGGCACCACCGGCACGCCAGGCGTGCTCCGACACCGGTACCTCCTGGTCCAGTCGAAGCTTGCCGTCGCGCAGGGCGCTGAACACCGCGTAGCTCGTCATGAGCTTCGTCAGGCTCGCGGGATCGACACGGGCCGTTTCGTTCTGGCCGGCGAGTACCTGGTGGCTCAGCGCATCGATGAGCACGTAGCTCTTCGCGCTGATGGCCGGCGGCGGCGGTACCGGCGCGGCGGGCAGCGGGCTGACGGCGGCTGCCGGCGAACTCGCGGGCTTGTCGGTGGCCTGGACGATGGCCGTGGTGCCGGTGACCAGTAAGGCGGTAGCCAGAAGCGAAGCGACTCGGCGCATGTAAAGGGAATCCTCGTGCGGGCGGTTGACCCGGCAAATTGTAGCGCGTACGCGCTACCGGCGCTCAGGGGAGCGCCTGTTCCGCCTCGCCCGGTGCCGACAACCACGCATGGTGCACGCCCTCGGCCTCGAGTCGCTGCACGAGCGCATCAAAGGTCGCCGCATCGGCAATCGGCCCCACCCTGACGCGATAGAGCGGGCTACCCTGGCGACTGGCCTGGTAGACGGTCACGCCGGTAAAGCCGCTGGCCGCGAGGCGGTCTTTCAGCTGCCGTGCGTTATCCTGGCTCGCAAAAGCGCCGGCCTGCGCGTACACGGCGGCCGGCGCGGCCGGCGGCGGCAGGGTTCCGCCAGGATCGAGCGCCCGAACCTCGACCAGCGCGGTGCCATCACGCAGCATGCCGAGCTTCAGTGCTGCCGTGTACGACAGATCGATGATCCGGTTCGCCTTGAACGGTCCGCGGTCGTTGACCCGCACCGTGACCCGCCGGCCGTTGCTGAGGTTGGTCACCTCGACGTAGCAGGGGAGGGGCAGCGTCTTGTGCGCGGCGGTCAGGCCGTACATGTCGTAGGCCTCGCCGCTCGAAGTCGACTTCTCATGGAAATCCGGGCCGTACCAGGAGGCCACGCCCCGCTCCACGTAGCCGTGTGCCTGCCGTTGCACGACGTACCGCGTGCCGTAGACCTCGTAAAACGCCGGATTGCCGCGGCTCGACAGTCGTTCAGCGACCGGCACCGGGTCCGGCATCGAGAGCAGGACGGCATCGGGCGGTCGGGTCGTGCCGGGCGGCGTGGGGGGTGCTGGCGCCGGGCCGAGTACCGGTGGCGCCGGGAGTGCCGGTGACGGTCGCTGGGGTGGCGTGCTGCTGCAGGCCCCGATCACGAGACAGGGCAGCACCAGCCAGGCGGGGAATGCGGGCAGCGCGCGCGAAGCGTGCCGGTGGGACACGTTCACGGGCCGGCGACGGTGTCGCCAATCGCCTCAGCGAGCTCGCTGACCGCGAGGGCGTACATCAGGCTGTGGTTGTAGCGGGTGATGACCCAGAAATTCTTGAAGCCGACCCGGAAGGTGGGACCGTCCGCGTCGCGCAGCGCCACGAAAAGCGCCGGCGTCGCCGGCGGTACGGTCTCGTCGAAGAGGACTCCCTGCCTGCGCAGGGTACCCGCGGTGGTGTTCAGGTCGAGGCCGCTGTGCAGATCCTCGGAGTCCGGATCCGCAAGGGTCGCTTTCGCGTATAGGGGCTCGCCGCGGACCCAGCCGAAGCTCTGCAGGTAATTGGCCACGCTCTCGGCAACGTCCGCCCAGTTGCCGTACAGGTCGATGACGCCGTCGCCATCGCCGTCCAGCGCCAGCTTCCTGACGTTCGTCGGCATGAACTGCGGCGCGCCGAGCGCGCCGGCGTAGGAACTCAGCACCGTCAGGGGATCGAGGTTGCCGTCCCGGGCGAGCGCGACGAACTGCTCGAGTTCGCCCCGAAAGTAGGCACTGCGCGGCGGGTAGTCGAATGCCAGGGTGGACAGCGCATCCAGTGCGCGGTACGTGCCGACCGACCGCCCGTAGGACGTCTCGGCGCCGAGAATCGCCACCATGACCGGGGCGCTGACACCGGTCTTCGCGGCGGCGGCATCGAAGATCGCGCGATGCTCGGCATAAAACGCGCGGCCGTCGCGGATCCTCTTCTCAGTAACGAAGATGCGCCGGTACTCGAACCACGGCCGTACCTTCTCGGCGGGCTTCGTCATCGTATCGATGATCGACTGCTTGGACTGTGCGTCCTCCAGCAGGTGCCGTAACCAGGTTTTGTCGACGTGCTGCCGCGCAGAGACGTCGTCGATGAAGCGCGCGATCTCCGGCCGCGTCGTGTCCATCGCGCCGGCAGCGCCGCTGCCCAGCAAACCGGCGAGCAGCAGCGTGCCAATCGCCGCGAGCTTCAGTGTTTTGTCTCGGGCGGTCACGATCCCATCAGCTTCCGGTGGCGATAAAGCGACATGAGGATACCGAAGCCGGACAGCAGGGTCACCATTGACGTGCCGCCATAGCTCACCAGCGGCAGTGGCACCCCGACGACGGGAAGGATTCCGCTGACCATGCCCGTGTTGACGAAGACATAGACGAAGAACGTCAGGCCGAGGCTGCCGCACATGAGGCGGGCGAACGTATCCTGAGCTTCCGAGGCCATGTACAGAATTCGTCCGATCACGACCAGGTACAAAGCAAGAAGCAGCATCTGGCCGAGGAAGCCGAGCTCCTCACCGATGACGGCGAAGATGAAATCCGTCGATCGCTCGGGAAGAAACTCCAGCTGCGCCTGACTGCCATGAGTCCAGCCTTTGCCGAAAATTCCGCCCGAGCCGATGGCGATCTGCGACTGGATCGTGTGGTAGCCCGCGCCGAGGGCGTCCCTCGAGGGATCCAGAAACGTGATGATTCGCTGCTTCTGGTAATCGCGCATGAAGTGCCAGGCGACGGGAACTGCGGCGCCCACGAGTGCGGCACCGGCTACCATGATCCACAGGCTGAGACCCGCAAGAAAGATGACACTGAATCCGGCGGCACCGACCAGGATTGCGGTGCCGAGGTCCGGCTGCTTGGCGATCAGTGCTGCAGGCACGAGCACGATCAGTCCGAGGAGGATGAGATCGCGGGGTGATGGCGGCAGCGGCCGCTCGCGCAGGTACCAGGCGCACATCATGGGTACGCCGAGCTTCATGATCTCGGACGGCTGGAACCTGAACAGGCCGAGATTCAGCCAGCGCTGCGCCCCCTTGCCCACCTCGCCTGCCACCGTTACCGCGAGCAGCATCAGGATGCCAACGACATAGATCGCCGGCGAGAGTCGTTTGAGCCACGGCGGTGGCACCTGGGCCAGGACCAGCACCGCGGCCAGCGCCAGGCCGAGCCGCTCGACCTGATTCATCCACTGACCAAAATTCTGGCCGGTGGCACTGTACAGCACGAAAAGTCCGTAGGCGATGACCACGGCCAGCGATGCAAGCAGCGGGCCATCGAGGTGCAGGCGGCGCAGGATGCGGCTCGATGCGGACAGCGTGCGGCGCGCAGTTGACGACTGGTCTTCCTCGAAAAGCATCAGCGTGGCACCTCGGCAGTGGACGCCGCATCGGGTTCGGCGGCAGGAGCCTCGTCATACTTGCCCAGCAGGTACGCATCGAACACCTTGCGGGCCACCGGTGCGGCGACGGAACCGCCATGTCCCCCGTTTTCAACCAGCACCGCGACGGCGAGCTTGGGATCGTCGGCAGGCGCAAACGCAATGAACAGCGCGTGATCGCGCATCCTCTCGTCGA
>CAITAM010000567.1 GCA_903890265.1 uncultured Pseudomonadota bacterium
CGAGCAGGTCGAGCGCGGCGCGCTGGCGCGCCTGATCGCGCCGCACGGCGCTCACAAGGCGCTGGCCGAGCATCTCGACGGTGCGCCGCCGGTTTGCCAGTGCCACCCGTGGCGAGGCGAGATCGAGCGTCCGCGCGAGCGCGGCGAGCCGCGTGCCGCGCCGGTTGAGTTCAAGGCGCAGCGCGCGCAGCAGCCGGCCGTTCAGCTCGTCGAGGCGTTGCGCGCGGGCCGCAATGCGAAGGCCCGGGTGCTGTCGCCCGAGTCGGGCGGCCAGCGCGTCCAGGCGCTCGCCACCCTGCCGCAGGCGCCGGCCGAGTGCCTCACCGAGGCGCAGCCGGCCAGCTGCCAGCGCCCGCAGCCACTCGGCGCGGTCGGGCACGACGAGCTCGGCGGCGCCCGAGGGCGTCGGTGCACGCACGTCGGCGACGAAATCGGTAATCGTCGTGTCGATCTCGTGGCCGACCCCGGACACGACGGGGATGGGGCAGGCGGCGATCAGTCGCGCGAGGCGTTCGTCGTTGAAGGCCATCAGGTCTTCGATCGAGCCACCGCCACGGGCGATGATCAGCACGTCGACCTCGCGCCGGGCGCTCGCCGCCTCGACCGCGGCGGACAGCTCGTCGGCGGCCTGGGCGCCCTGCACGGACGCCGGGTAGATCAGCACCGGCACGGCCGGAAAGCGCCGTCCCAGCACTTTCAGGATGTCGCGAATCGCCGCCCCCGACGGCGAGGTGATGACACCGATTCGCCGCGGCAGGCGCGGCAGCGGGCGCTTCGCGGCTGCGTCGAACAGGCCCTCGGCGGCGAGCCGCCCCTTGAGCTCCTCGACCCGGCGGCGCAGCGCGCCTTCGCCCGCTTCCTCGAGGTGCTCGACAACGAGCTGGAAGTCGCCGCGCGGTTCGTAGAGGCTCACCCGGGCCCGGACCCGCACCTGCATCCCGGAGCGGACCGGGCCACGCACCCGCTGGTTCGAGGCGCGGAACATCGCGCACTTGACCTGCGCGGACTCGTCCTTCAGCGAGAAGTACCAGTGGCCGGAGCCGTGCTGGACGAGGTTCGACAGCTCCGCCTCGAGCACGACGAGGCCGAAGCCGGACTCCAGCACGTCCTTCACCTCGCGGTTGAGGCGCGAGACCGTGTAGACGGGTCGCTCGGGAGGCCGGCCCGGCGGCTCGTCGAAGAGGCCCGTGCCGGCGCGTGCGGGGGGCAATGCGGAGCGGGAGCGGTACGCCATGGCGGCAGTGTATGCCAAGCGGCGGGGGCTGGCGCCGCACCGAACGGGTTGTGGGCGGGGCCCGTGACCGGTAGACTGCGCCATTCATTTTTCTAGGCTCCCCCCGGCGGAGCCGACGTGTGCGCCGTAGTCGGCCCCGCCGCAGGAATCGCGGTAAAGGGCTGTCCATGCGAATCGTTCAAGAAGCACTCACGTTCGACGACGTCCTGCTCGTCCCGGCTTATTCCGAGGTACTGCCGCGCGACGTCGACCTCTCGACGCTGCTGACGCGGGACATCCGCCTCAACCTGCCGCTGATCTCCGCGGCGATGGACACCGTGACGGAAGCGAGGCTCGCCATCACGATCGCCCAGGAAGGCGGCATCGGCATCGTCCACAAGAACATGTCGGCCGAGGGCCAGGCGCGCGAGGTGTCGCGGGTCAAGAAGTTCGAAAGCGGCGTCATCACCGACCCCATCACGGTGACTCCCGACAAGACGATCCGCGAAGTCATCGAGCTCACCCGCGCCAAGGGCATCTCCGGCGTGCCGGTCGTCACGACGTCGGGCGAGGTCGAGGGCATCGTCACGCACCGTGACCTGCGCTTCGAGCTGCACTTCGACGCCCCGGTAAGCTCGGTGATGACGCCGAAGGAGCGCCTCGTCACCGTGCGCGAGAACGCGCCGAAGGACGAGGTGCTCGGGCTGCTGCACCGGCACCGCATCGAGAAGGTCCTCGTGGTCGATGCCGCGGGGCGCCTCAAGGGCATGATCACGGTCAAGGACTTCCAGAAGGCGACGGAATTCCCGCGGGCATGCAAGGACGGCAGCGGCCGCCTGCGGGTCGGTGCCGCGGTCGGCACGTCGCCCGACACCCTCGATCGCGTGGCGCTGCTGCGCGATGCCGGTGTCGACGTCGTGGTCGTCGACACCTCGCACGGCCATTCGAAGGGCGTGCTCGACATGGTGCGCACGCTGAAGACCCGGTGGCCCGATCTTGCCGTCATCGGCGGCAACATCGTCACTGCCGAGGCCGCGCTCGCGCTGGTCGCGGCCGGCGCGGATGGCGTCAAAGTCGGCATCGGCCCCGGTTCCATCTGCACGACCCGCATCGTCGCCGGCGTCGGCGTGCCGCAGATCTCGGCGGTGGCCAACGTCGCGGCCGCGCTCAAGTCCTCGGGCGTGCCGCTGATCGCCGACGGCGGCATTCGTTTCTCGGGTGATCTGGCGAAGGCGCTTGCCGCCGGCGCACACTCGGTGATGATCGGCGGGCTGTTCGCCGGTACCGAGGAGTCACCCGGCGCCGTCGAGCTCTTCCAGGGCGCGTCCTACAAGGCCTACCGCGGCATGGGCTCGATCGGTGCGATGGCACAGCGCCACGGCTCGTCCGACCGCTACTTCCAGGACACGACGACCGAACTGGAAAAGCTGGTGCCGGAAGGCATCGAGGGGCGCGTGCCGTACAAGGGCAGCCTGCTCGCCATCATCACCCAGCTCGCCGGCGGCCTGCGCGCGGCGATGGGCTACACCGGCAGCCACAGCATCGAGGATCTGCGCACGAAGCCGTCCTTCGTCCGGATCACCAACGCGGGCGTCCGGGAAAGCCACGTGCACGACGTGACGATCACCAAGGAAGCACCCAACTACCGGGTGAGCTGACCGTGCCGGACCACGCTGCCGACATCCACGCGCACCGGATACTCATCCTCGACTTCGGCTCGCAGTACACCCAGCTGATCGCGCGCCGCGTGCGGGAACTCGGCGTCTACTGCGAGATCCATCCCTGGGACACGGACGAGGCCACGATCGAAGGCTTCGCGCCGATGGGCATCATCCTCTCCGGTGGTCCGGAGAGCGTCACCGTTGCCGGCAGCCCGCGCGCGCCGGGGATCGTGTGGCGCTTCGGCGTACCGGTGCTCGGCATCTGCTACGGCCTGCAGACCATGGCCGCAGAGCTCGGCGGCCGCGTCGAGCCGCACCAGTCCAAGGAATTCGGCTACGCCGAGGTCCGGGCGCGCGGTCATTCGGCGCTGCTGAAGGACATCGAAGACCGGGTCAACGACGAGGGACACGGCCTGCTCGACGTCTGGATGAGCCACGGCGACCGCGTGGCCGAGGTACCGCCGGGATTCAAGGTGATTGCCTCGACGCCCGAGGTGCCGATTGCCGGTATCGCCGACGAGGCGCGCGGCCTGTACGGCGTCCAGTTCCACCCCGAGGTCACCCACACGACCCAGGGCGAGCGCATCTACTCGCGGTTCGTGCACGAGATCTGCGGCTGCGGCCACTCGTGGACGGCCGGCAACATCATCAGCGACTCGATTGCGCGGGTTCGCGCCGAAGTGGGCTCTGCACACGTCCTGCTCGGCCTGTCGGGCGGAGTCGATTCCAGTGTCGTGGCCGCGCTCCTGCACCGGGCGATCGGTAATCAGCTCACCTGCGTCTTCGTCGACCACGGCCTGCTGCGCCACGAGGAGGGTGACCAGGTCATGCGGATCTTCGCCGACCACCTCGGCGTCAAGGTGATCCGCGTGGACGCCGAGCAGCGCTTTCTCGGCGCGCTCGCCGGCGTCGCCGATCCGGAGGCGAAGCGCAAGATCATCGGCCGGCTGTTCGTCGAGGTCTTTGACGAGGAGGCGCAGAAGATCACCGGTGCCGAGGGCGCGCGGGTCGAGTACCTCGCGCAGGGCACGATTTACCCGGACGTCATCGAGTCCGCGGGCGCGAAGACCGGCAAGGCGCATCTCATCAAGAGCCATCACAACGTCGGCGGCCTGCCGGCGCACATGAACCTGAAGCTGGTCGAGCCGCTGCGCGAGCTCTTCAAGGACGAGGTACGCCGGCTCGGCGTGGAGCTTGGCCTGCCGCGTGAGATGGTCTACCGGCACCCGTTCCCGGGGCCGGGGCTTGGCGTGCGTATCCTCGGCGAGGTCACGAAGGCCGCCGCCGACACGCTGCGCCTCGCCGATCACATCTTCATCGAGGAACTGCGTCGCGCCGGGTGGTACGAGAAGACGAGCCAGGCCTTCGCGGTATTCCTGCCGGTGAACTCGGTGGGGGTGACGGGCGATGGTCGCCGCTACGCGCCGGTCATTGCGCTTCGGGCGGTCGAGACCATCGATTTCATGACGGCCCGCTGGGCACCGCTGCCATACGATCTGCTGGAAAAGGTGAGTCTGCGGATCGTCAACGAGATCGCGAACGTGTCGCGGGTCGTCTATGACATTTCGGGCAAGCCGCCCGCGACCATCGAGTGGGAGTGATTTTGAGCCTTTCGCGGTCTATCGCCACACCCCGAATTCAGTACCTAAGTTACGGATAAATAATAACTAACCTTTCGCGATCTATCGCCGTCTATCCGCGCCAAGCGAACGGCTCTGACGGTAAAAGTGACGGTAAATGTTTTTGGCTCCCCCGATGAGGCCCATTTTTACCGTCACCAGATTGACGAGCAGGTGAGCGAAAGAATCGCTGAATTACAGGGGAAAAATGGCAGAAACCCGTGATTTCCACGGCATGAATTGAGCAAAATAGGGTTTTGACGGTAAAATCTGGGCCACGTCAGAACGGGGGCCCGCCATGCTTTCCGACATCGCCCTGAAGAAGCTCAAACCCCGGGAAAAGCCGTACAAAGTGACGGACCGGGACGGGATGTACGTGACGGTATCGACGGCCGGGACGATCACGTTCCGGTTCGACTACCGGATCAGCAACCGGCGCGAGACCCTCACATTGGGCCGGTATGGGCCGGCCGGGCTATCCCTGTCCGCCGCCCGCGAGAAGTGCATTAAC
>CAITAM010000568.1 GCA_903890265.1 uncultured Pseudomonadota bacterium
CGTCTTCCACGCCGCGGACATCGCCCACGGCGAGGCACCCGCGGCCTACGACTGGCCGGTGGGCGACAAGGCCCGGGCACGCCTGGCCGGCCTGGTCCGGCTGCGCATCGAGGAGCGCATTCCGGCACCGTACCTGACCGGCCGGACCTGGTTCGCCGGGCACGAGATCCGCGTCGACCGTCGCGCGCTCATTCCGCGCTCGCCGCTCGCGGAGTTCATCCGCGACCGTGGCGCGCCGTTCCTCGTCGCGGGGCGGGTCGAGCGCATTCTCGATCTCGGCACCGGGTCGGGCTGCATCGCGATCGCCGCCGCGCACGCGTTCCGCCGGGCACGGGTCGATGCAACGGACGTGTCGCGCGACGCGCTGGATCTCGCGGCCGAAAACGTCCGCCGCCACCGGCTCGGCAAGCGTCTTGCGCTGGTCCAGGCCGACGTGTTCGAGGGACTGCCGGCCGGCCGCTACGACCTCATCCTTGCCAATCCGCCGTACGTCCCGGCCGCGACCGTCCGCCGACTGCCGGACGAGTACCGGCACGAGCCCGCGAGCGGGCTTGCCGCCGGCCGCGACGGGCTCAGCGTCGTGCGCCGCATCCTCGCGGGTGCCGCGCGCCGGCTCGCCAAGGGCGGCCTCCTGGTGGTGGAGGTCGGCGATTCGGAGCGCGCCGTCGCGCGCGCGTTCCCGACCGTGCCGTTCCTGTGGCTCGAGTTCGAGCACGGCGGGGGCGGCGTGTTTCTCCTCGACCAGCGGACGGTGGCCCGCCACGCGAAGGCCTTCGCGGAATCGGCAGCGGCCAAGGGGACGAGCGCCGGGGCGGCGGTGACCAGGCCGAGGCCCAAGACGAAGACCAAAGCCAAAGCCAAAGCCAAAGCCAAACGGAAAGGCAAAGCGAAGCCCGGGACGCCGGCGCCGAGCCGCCGTGTCGCTGCGGCCACCACGAGGGGTCCGTCCCGTGTCCGGTAATACGATCGGCCGCCTGTTCACGCTCACCACCTTCGGCGAGAGCCACGGGCCGGCACTCGGCGCCATCGTCGACGGCTGTCCGCCCGGCCTCGCGCTGACCGAGTCGGACCTCATGGCGGATGTCGAGCGCCGCCGCTCGGGCACCTCGCACCACACGAGCCAGCGCCACGAGCCGGATCAGGTGCGTATTCTCTCGGGGGTCTTCGAGGGGCGCACGACCGGTGCGCCGATCGGCCTTCTGGTCGAGAACACCGACCAGCGCAGTCGTGACTACGACAAGATCAAGGACCGCTTCCGGCCGGGACACGCCGACTACACCTACCTGCACAAGTACGGTCACCGCGACTACCGGGGCGGCGGCCGCTCCTCGGCGCGCGAGACGGTGATGCGCGTTGCCGGCGGCGCGATCGCGCGAAAGTACCTGCGTGAGCGGCTCGCGGTCTCGATCCAGGGCTACCTCGCCGCGCTCGGTCCCCTGGAGCTTGCTCCCGTCGCGCCGCACACGGCCTACGACAACCCGTTCTTCTGTCCCGATCCCGCCCGTGTTGCCGAGCTCGAGGACTACATGTGGAAGCTGCGCCAGAGCGGGGACTCGATTGGCGCGCGCGTCACGGTCGTGGCGAGCGGCGTTCCGGTCGGCCTCGGCGAACCGGTCTTCGACCGGCTCGATGCCGATATCGCCCACGCCATGATGGGTATCAATGCCGTCAAGGCGGTGGAGATCGGCGCCGGCTTTGCGGTGGTCGCGAGCCGCGGCTCGGAGCATCGTGACCTCCTGACGCCCGATGGCTTTGCGACGAACCACGCGGGCGGCGTGCTCGGCGGAATCTCGACGGGTCAGGACATCGTGGTCAGCATGGCGCTGAAGCCGACGTCGAGCATTACCGTGCCCGGCATGACCATCGACACCGAGGGTCGGCCGGTCGAGGTCGTGACGACCGGCCGCCACGATCCCTGCGTCGGTCTGCGCGCCACGCCGATCGCGGAGGCGATGCTCGCCCTGGTCCTGATGGACCATTACCTTCGGCATCGGGCGCAGAACGCCGACGTCAGCTGCGCTTCGCCCGACATCGAAGCCCGGCGCCGCGGGCAGTGAAGCCAGGCCTCGGGGCCCTGAAGGCCGGGTACTTCGGCTATTTCGCGGCGGTCGGGGTTTTCCAGCCCTATTGGTCGCTCGAGCTTGCGGCGCAGGGCTTCGGTGCCGCCGCCATCGGTACCCTGCTCGCGACCGGCAGTGGCGCGCGGGTCGTCGCGCCACTGGTGCAGGCGCGCATCAGCGCCATCCTCGGCGATTCGGGCCGCGCGCTGGCCGTGGCGGCGGCACTCGCCGCCCTGCTCGTGCCGTTCATCGCCGCGACGCGAAGCCTGCCGCAGGCGCTCGTGCTGACCGCACTGTTCGCGCTCTGCTTCAACGGCCTGATGCCGGTGTACGACGCGCTGGCGCTCGAGCGTCTCGGCCTTGATGCCGCCCGCTACGGGCGCCTGAGGCTCTGGGGCAGCATCGGCTACGTGGTGGCGTCGCTCGCGGTCGGACCGCTCGTGCGCCACGTCGGCGTGCGGGCGATCCCGCTGTCGCTGGTACTGTGCCTGCTCGCGACCGCCGCGCTGTGTCTCGGGCTGCGTGGTACGCGGCGCGCGCCGCGTGACGAGGCGCGGGTCGCCGCCGTACCGGGTGCCGGCGGGTGGTGGTTCCTTGGCGTGTGTTTCCTGCATCTGGTCGGGTTTGCGGCGTATTACGGCTTCTACAGTCTTTACCTCGCCGAGCACGGGTTCAGCGAGGGCGTGATCGGCGCCCTGTGGGCGCTCGGCGTGCTGGCAGAAATCGCCTTCTTCTTTGCCGCCGCCCCTCTGGTGCGCGGCGTCAGCGCCAAGACGCTGCTCCTGGTGGCGCTCGGCGTGACCGTGCTGCGCTGGCTCGCGATCGCCGCGTTCCCCGACTCGCTCGCGGTGCTGGCGCTGGCGCAGGTGGCCCACCTCGCGGGCTTTGCTCTCTTTCACACCGTGTCCGTGCTGATCGCGCCGGGGCTGCTCGGCACGGACCGGGAGCGCGCTCAGGCGCTGGTCTCGAGCGCCGGCTGGGGCGCGGGGCTCGTCGTCGGCAGTGCGCTGGCCGGCGGCGTCTGGCAGGCCCTCGGGCCGCGCATGATGTACGTCATGGCGGCGCTCGTGACCCTGCTTGCCGGTGTCGTGGCGCAGGTCATGCTGTCGGGATCGGCGCTTGCCGCCGCAACGTCGCCCGCAAGGGCCGGGGAGTCGCGATGAACAACGGATGGCGGGTGGCGGTTGCGGGTGCGACGGGGGTGCTCGGCGAGGCCTTGCTGAAGGTGCTCGGCGAACGCGATCTCAAGTTGGTCGAACTGCACGCGCTGTGTTCCGAGGCGTCCATCGGCCGCTCGGTCGAGTACCGCAACGCCGAACACGGCCTGGCGGGGCTCGAGCGCTTTGATTTCGGCCAGGTCGACGTGGCCCTCCTGGCACTGCCGGAGGGCGTCGCGGGTCCGGTGGCGCGTCGCGCGGCGGAGGCCGGTACGTTGGTGGTCGACGCGTCGCGGTGCTTCGTCGGTGACGACGAGGTGCCCTCCGTGGCCGCTGCGCTCGACCTCACGCCGCTCAACGACCTCGGCCAGGGACGGATCGTGCGGACCCCGGCGGCCTCGGCGCTCGTGCTCGCCCGCGCCCTTCGGCCGCTGGCCGGCGCGGCAGGGCTCGAGGCCGTGCGCTGCACGGCCTGTCTCGCGGTGTCGGGGGCCGGCCGGGCCGGCATCGACGAGCTGGCCGCGCAGTGCACGCAATTGCTGAACGGCCGCCCGGTGCCCCTGCCGGGCCCGGCCTTTGCTGCGCGCGTTGCGTTTAATTGCCTGCCGACGGCCGGGGCCCTCGGCGAGCAGGGACTGACCGACCACGAGCAGTGGGTGACGGAGGACCTGGCGCGACTCCTTGGCCTGGCGCCGGTCGCGATCCGTTACCGGGCGGTGGTGGTGCCCGCGTTCTACGGCGACGGGTACTGGCTCGAGGCCACGACGCAGGAGCCCTTAAGCCCGCTCGAGTTCACCGCGCGGCTGAAAGCGACCAGCGGCCTCGAGGTGGAGGTCGGCCATGCGCCGACACCGGCGGTCGATGCCGCCGGGACCGACCTCGTCTGCGTCGGCAGGCTGTCGTCCGCGGCCGGGGCCGTGCGCGAGCATCACTTCTGGGTCGCGGCAGACGCGCTGCGCCAGGCCGCGGCAAATAGTGTGACGCTCGTCGAAGTTTTGGCGCGTGAGCATTTCTAGGCTATATTCCGTCAAATAGCATCGGTTGTTGTGAATCAGTGGCTTGTGACGTATTTCACATTACTGGCCTAACTCGGTGGTGCGGTGCCCGGCTCCAGCCCCCCCGGGATGCGGCCGATGCAACGCCATACGGCGGCGTTGTGCGGACGACTGCGCAGGCGCACACGCCTCCTTGGAGCAGAGATGACCCATAGATTTCACCGGCTTTGGTCTGTTGTGGTCCTGTTCCTGCCAGGCGCCGCCTACGCGCTCGGCCTGGGCGAAATCCATCTCGACTCGGGACTCAACCAGCCGCTCGCGGCACAGATCGAGCTGATTGGCGCCAGCGCCGAGGAACTGACGCAGCTGCGCGCGACCGTCGCGAGCCGCGATACGTTCCTGCGTTACGGCGTCGATCGCCCGGCCTTCCTGTCGTCCATCACGTTCAAGGTCGGCCAGGACGCGGCGGGCAGGCCGGTGCTGGTCGTGCACTCGACGGAGGCGGTGACCGAACCGTTCGTGACGTTCCTCGTCGACGTGACCTGGCCGCGGGGCAAGCTGACCCGCGAATACACGCTGCTGCTGGATCCGCCGGTGTACGAGTCGCCGGCCACGGCCGAGTCGGCGCCGCCGGTCGTGCAGGCGCCCCTCAGCGGGCCGGTCAGCACGCCGAAATCGGCCCCCATCGTCCGTGACGGCAGCCGGGACCCGGTGCGTGAGGCCCGCGCGGCCGATGCGCCGGCCGGCGCCTACACGGTAGCGGCCAACGACACGCTGTCCCGTATTGCCGAACGCAGCGGCGCGACGTCGGGTGCCGATCTCAACCGCGCCATGATCGGAATCTTCCGCGCCAATCCGCACGCCTTTGACGGCAACATCAACCGCCTGCGTCGTGGCGCGACGCTGAACATCCCGACGCGCGCCGACCTCGAGTCGCTGTCCGCCGCC
>CAITAM010000569.1 GCA_903890265.1 uncultured Pseudomonadota bacterium
AGCGCCTCCGGGTAGAGCGTGGGTTCATCACGGCTGCGCCTGCCTGACAGCGAGCGGGCGATCGAGATGATGTACGGCAGCTCCGCAGTTCCCTCAACCGCCGAGTGGCTGGCGAGGATCTGCTCGACCAGCGTTGATCCGGCGCGCGGCAGTCCGACGATGAAGATGGGATCCGCTGCGTCCAGTCCGAAGCCCTCGCGCTCGGCGAAGAATGAGGCGGTCAGCAGCGCTCGCGAGCGTGCCACGTGCTCGGTGGTGTCACTGGCGTCGTAATGAACCGTCGCGCGACGCAGGCGGTTGCCGGCGGCGTAATGGTTGAAAGATGCCTCGTGCTCGCCGCGGTCCTCGAGCGCCTTGCCGAGCGCAAACTCGAAGTGCGCGCGCTCGGTGTCAGTCAGTCCGTCGCCGACCAGTGCGGCGCGTACCGCGTCGACCTCGTGCTCGGTAAAGCGGAAGGTCTTCAGGTTCGCGAGGCTCCAGTAGGCCTCACCGGCACGGGGCTCGAGCGCTATGGCACGACGGTAGGCCGCGATGCTGTCTGCTTCCCGCCCGGCACTGGCGAGCGCATGCCCGTAGCTCATCCAGATCGCCGGCTGCGCGGGATGACTGCTCAGGATCTCGTCGTAGATCCGGATCGACTCGGCGTAATCCCCGATCTGCGCCAGGATGACGGCGCGCAGATTGCGGTACGACCCGTTGCGCGGCTCGATGGCGAGCAGCCGTTCGACTTCCTGCATGGCCTCCGCCGGCTTGTGCTGACGGTTGAGCACGAGCGCGTAGTTGTAACGGGCGGCATCAAAGCCTGGCGCGAGTTCGAGACAGCGCTCGAGGAGATGCTCGGCGTCCCGGTACCGCCCCAGCCGGCCGGCGACCTCGGCGAGCATGCGCAGTGCGGCGACGTCGTTCGGGTAGCGAGAAAGATGCTGGCGCAGCAGAGTTTCCGCGCTGGGCAGGTCATTGCGGCACAGCGCGGACGCGGCCGTGAGAAGGCGCGGATCGCGCGTCGACGCGCGCACCTGCTCCGCGTAGGCGGCGGCCGCTCCGTCGGGATCGCCGTTGAACGTCAGGTAGTCGGCGATCGCGCGCCAGGCATCGACGAAATTCGGCTCCAGCGCCACGGCACGCCGCCAGGCGGCGAGCGCCGCTTCGCCCTGCTCCGCGTCGGCCAGTGCCTGCCCGTGTTCAAAATGCGCCGCCGCCCAGCCGGGGTACTCCGACACGACCTGCTCGAGGCTGTGCGCTGCCTCGGGTGCGCGCCCGAGGAGGCGCGCGGCGATTCCGCGAACGAGGCGTGCCACGCGCTGCCCCGGCGCGACACGCAGGATCTCACTCGCCTGCTGCGCGGCCAGCGCCGGATCCGTGTCGAGCAGCCGGACCGCGTGATCAAGCGCGGTTTCAACCGAGCCGCTGGGCGCCGTTGTGTTGCCGTTCACGGGCGCACAACCGCACTCATGGGTCGAGCCCGGCTTCGGCCGCGTACGACTCGATCAGCGGACCCAGGGCCGCCTTGAGTGGCCCGAGCCACGGCTCGTAGTGACGCCACTGGTCCACCCCGTCGCGGAAGATCGGTCTCCTCACCTGGGCCGAGCTTGCCGTGCGCACCGCCCTCGCGTTCTCGTAGAAGCGCAGGCAGCCGTCCTCGAACGGCAGACCGCAGTAATCCAGCAAGCGACGAACCTCCCCCTCGGTATCAGCGACCAGGCGCTCGTAGTAGACCCGATGCACCCGACCGGGTGCCACGCGGTCAAAGTGCGCCATGAGTCCGACGTAATCCCGGTAGTAGCGTCCGAGGTCATCGAGACTGTACGAGAACTGCTGGCCCATGGCGAAATGCTGCTTGAAACCGGAAAAGCAGCAGGCCAGCGGATGCCGCCGCGCATCGATGATCCGCGCGCGCGGCAGCGCGACCAGAATCAGGCCGAGGTGCTGGAAGTTATTCGGCATTTTGTCGATGAAATACGGCCTGCCGAGCTTGCGGTGGATCCGTGCGGCGGCAAGGTACTCTTCACCGAGCGCACGCCACTGGCCCGGCTCAAGGTCGGCCAGCACGCCGGGATAGTGCGCGCCGTCGGCGTCCGCCTGCTCGCGGGCAAGGCGCCGGGCCATGGCGATGATGTACGGCAGCTCCATCGTGCCCTCGACCATCGAATGGCTGGCCAGGATCTGCTCGAGCAGGGTCGAACCGGCACGCGGCAGCCCGACGATGAAGATCGGGTCGGGCGCCGGGCAGCCCATGCCCTCGCGCGCGGCAAGGAAGCTGTCCGTAAAGAGTGCCTCGGAGCGCTTCAGGCGCGCCGTCTGCTCGCCCGCCCGGTAGTCGAGCAGGCGTCGCCGGCCCCGGTTACCGGCATCGTAGTGCCGGAACGAGCGCTCGTACTCGGCGCTGTCCTCGAGCGCTTTGCCGAGGGCAAAATCGAAGTGATAGCGTGCCTCCGCATCCAGCGCCGGATCGTCGAGCGCCGCCGCCATCGCCGTCCGGTCGTCGTCCGTGAAGCGGAATGTCTTGAGGTTGGCCAGGCTCCAGTAGGCCTCACCGAGGGTCGGCTGGAGTTCGAGCGCGCGCCGGTAGGCCGCGATGCCCTCGGCCTCGAGGCCCGCGGTCTTCAGTACGTGTCCGAAGCTCATCCATACCTTGGCCTGGGTCGGATACTCCTGCAGGACTTCCCGGTACAGCGCGATCGACGCGTCGTACTCGCCCACGGTACCGAGGATGGCGGCCTTCAGATTGCGGTGACCGACATGCCGCGGCTCGCGCACCAGGCAGTACTCGACCTCCCGCAGCGCCTCGGCCGCATTGTTCTGCCGGTGCAGCACCAGAGCCAGGTTGTGGCGCGCCGGAAGAAAGCCCGGCGCGAGCTCGACACAGCGCCGCAGGAGCGTCTCGGCGTCGGTGTAACGCCGCAGGCGCGCAGCCACTTCGGCCAGCATGCGAAGCGCGGCGACGTCGGTCGGCGCGGCGAGGAGATGCTCGCGCAACAGCGATTCGGCGCGCGGCAGGTCGTTCGCGTAGAGCGCGGCGCCTGCCGCCATCAGGCGCGGGTCCCGGCTCGCGAGCCCGACGTGCCGGAGGTACGCGGCATCGGCCTCGGTCGTGGCGCCAAGGTCGGTGTAGAGATCGGCGAGCGCGAGCCAGGCCGGCGCGAAAGCGGGATCGACGGCCACCGCGCGCCGCAGCGCGGCGAGCGCGGCATCGCCTCGTCCCGCGTCGCGCAGGGCGATTCCGAATTCGAGGTGCGCGGCGGCGAATCCGGGCTGCGCGGCGCACAGTGCCTCCAGCGTCGCCAGCGCCGCCCCGTCGTCACCCAGCGCGCGCTGGCCGCGACCGAGGAGGAGCGTGGCCGCGGGCTGCCGGGGCAGGACCTTCAGGATTTCCCGCGCCTGCTCCACGGCCAGCGCGGGATTACGCGACAACAATCTGGCCGCATGCTCAAGCGCAACGGCAAGGCTGCCCACGGGGTCGGCGCCGGCAGTCATGGGCGGGGCAAGACATTGGTTGCTGGCATCAGGCATCGGATATGAAGCGGCGGTGGCCCCGCTTGTCAATGGACGCGCGGCGCGCGGCGCCCGGCGTACC
>CAITAM010000570.1 GCA_903890265.1 uncultured Pseudomonadota bacterium
AAGGCAAAAGGCCCCCCCCCATTGGGGGGGGGCGGCCGGCCGCCGGGCCACCATCACCCCTACCGGCGATGAGCTGGAGGGCGATCATGCCGTCGGAGATGATGGGGGTCGAGACCTCCAAGCCCAACATGCCCATCATGCCGAACATACCGAAGCCCTTGGTGCACGAGTGGATGCCGCAGGCGCCGATGACGAGCGAGATCTCTAAGTGCACAAAGGCTGCCAAGCCGGGCTGCGTCTGCGGGCTCGTCGCAGCGACGAGGCCGGCAGGGCCCGCGCCGCCTCGCGCACGAGGGCGGCGAGCACGTGCACCCCGAGGCTCGTGTTGGCGGACTGCAGCACCGCGATCGACGCGGCGGCCGCGTCGAGAGCCCGTTCCTCGTCGGCGCCAAGACCCGTGCTGCCGACCACGAGCGGAATGCCCCTGCCCGCGCAGGCGAGTGCGTGGGCGCGGCCGCTGCCCGCCGGGGTGAAGTCGATGGCCACGTCCGCCTCGCCGAGCACCGCCTCGAGCGAGGCGGTCGCGACGACGCCGACCGCGGCGGCGCCGCGCAGGGTTCCGAGGTCATGGCCGTCCGCCGCCGACCCGGCACGCACGAGCGCGCCCGAGAGGACGAGAGCGGGGTCGGCCGAGATGCCGGCGACGAGGGCCGCGCCCATGCGGCCGCCCGCCCCCAGAATCGCGACCCTGAGGGGACTCGTGTTCACAGCCCGATCTTATCGAAGAACTTGCGCACCCCGGCGCGCCAGGTGTGCTCGCGCGGGTTGTGCCGGCCCTCGTCGCGCTTCAGGCTCGCCTCGAACTGCTTCAGGAGCTCGCGCTGCTCGCGCGTCAGCGACACCGGCGTCTCGACCACCACCCGGCAGTACAGGTCGCCCGTGGCACCGCCACGCACCGGGCGCACGCCCTGGTCCTTGAGGCGAAACACCCGCCCCGACTGGGTCTCGGCGGGCACCTTGACGGTGGCGCTGCCGTTCAGCGTCGGCACCTTGAGCTCCCCGCCCAGCGCCGCCACCGTGAACGGCACCGGCACCTCGCAGGACAGGTCCGCGCCGTCGCGGGCGAAGATCGGGTGCTCGCGCACCGCGATCTCGATGTAGAGGTCCCCGGCCGGGCCGCCGTTGCGGCCGGCCTCGCCCTCGCCGGGCCGGCGCAGCCGGTCGCCCGTGTCGACGCCGGGGGGCACCGTGATCTCGAGGGTGCGCGCCTTGCGCCGGCGACCCTGACCCTGGCAGCCGCCGCAGGGACGGTCGATCGACTGCCCCGACCCGCGGCACTTCGGGCAGGTCTGCTGCACGGTGAAAAAGCCCTGGCTCATGCGCACCTGGCCCGCGCCCTTGCAGGTGTCGCAGGTCACCGGGCTGCTGCCCTTGGCAGCACCGCTGCCCTGGCACTCGTCGCAGTCGACGAGCGTCGTGATATCGACCTCGGTCGTGTGGCCGAAGACCGCCTGTTCGAGGTCGAGCTCGAGTTCGTAGCGCAGGTCCGCACCGCGAAACACCTGCCGGCCCGAGCGGCGCGCGCCGCCACCGAAGATGTCGCCGAACAC
>CAITAM010000571.1 GCA_903890265.1 uncultured Pseudomonadota bacterium
AGGCCGTTGTCGCAGCCGGGTCTGCCACGGTGTGCGCCGTCACCTCGGTCGGCGACGGCTGGACGAGCTGCAGCTGGGCAATGCCGGGACTGGCGGTCAGGGTTCGTTCGACGAGCGACACGCCGGCCACGAGGCTGCCGTCCCGGCGGACGAGGCAGTCGGCCTGGCGGCCAACGACGCGGGTCAGGGTCTTCAGGCCCCGGCCGCAGGAGCAGGGTACCGGCGACCAGGCCGACAGGTCGCCGACCTCGTAGCGGATCAGCGGCATGCCCTTGTTCAGGAGATCGGTGACGAGCACCCGGCCAATGACGCCCGGCGCCGCCGGATGGCCGTCGTCGTCGACGATCTCGACCAGCGTGTGCTCGGCATTGACGTGCAGGCCCTCGTGGCGCTCGCACTCGGCGGCAATCAGCCCCACTTCCTCGCAGCCGTAGCGGTCGCTCACCTTGCAGCGAAAGACCGCCTCGATGACGGCGCGCTCGGATGCGATCAGCATCATCGAGGTCGAGACGATGGCCTTCGGCGCCGGGACCGAGGCGCCCGACTTCTGTACGTAGTCGGCCAGAATGAAGAGCGAGTGCGCGTGGCCGAAGAGCGCCTCCAGCGGTCGCTGCCGCATGCGCGCGAGGAACGTGTCCATCGAGGCCGGGTCGAGGCGCATGGTGTCCAGGTACTCGAAGCGCTCGCGCAGCCAGTTCCGTACGTGCTGCTTCAGGTTCGAGGGGTATTCGGGGGAGCCCCACAGGGCGCCGATCCACTGGCCGGGCTCCCAGCCGGCCCAGCTGTCGCTACGCAGTGCGGCGGCGTTGCGGTGTTGCTGGGTGTCGTGGTCGAAGTAGAGTTTGAGCGCGGTGCCCGTCGAACCGCCGGTCTTCGCCGTGATCAGGCTCTTGCGAGGCAGGGCGGTCGAGAGCAGCGCCTCGCCGGCGTCCCGGACCTGCTGCTTGGTCAGGATCGGCAGGGTGCGAAGGTCCGCGAGGGAATTCACCGTGGGGGCGGCGTGCCAGGCCGTGCGGTAGTAGGGCACGGTGTCGTAGGCATGGCGGAGCGCCGCCTTCAGGCGCGTGAGCTGCAGCGCCTCGATCTCGGTCGTCGACAGCCACTGACTTCGCGCGAGCCGCCGCCATTCCTCGCCGCGGTCGCTGCGATCCCACCGGTCGAAGAGCGGGAAGCTGGCACGGGACAGGGCTTTGGACAGGGCTTCGGACAGGGACTTCATGGGCTGAGCGGATCTCGCGACACGGCCGAGGGCCCATTATGGGCCAAGCGGGAAGGGTAGCGGCGATGCCAGCCGGGCGGCGTGAGGCGCTTGGCAGTTGCCGGGGCTTGCGCCGGACCGGGACCTCCGTCACGGCCGCGGCGATAGGCCGTTCACAGTACCGACATCTGGCCTCGGGCCGGCGGCCGGGCCGTCCGGTACGCGTGCTAGATTAGCGGCCGTTCAGGATCACCGTTGTCACCCGAGGCCCTCCGTTGTCAGTCATTTCCGATCTGGTCTACGACATTGGTGCGAACAACGGCGACGACGCCGAGTACTACCTCGCACGCGCCTCGCGGGTGGAAAGGATGCTGCGAGCTCCAGGTACATCTTCACGCGGCTGAGCCCGGTCACAAAGAAGGTGTTCGATCCA
>CAITAM010000572.1 GCA_903890265.1 uncultured Pseudomonadota bacterium
AAATGCAAGGAGACCTGCGCGCTGCACGCCGAGGCGTTCAGCGCGGCCGAGGTCCGGCACGGCCCGCAGGCCCTGCTCGGTCCGGACTTCCCGGCCCTGCTGCTCGCGCAGGACGACCCGACGCGCGCGGGGCTCGAGGCACTCGCCGCCGAACTCGCGGCGCGCGGCGTGCCGGTGCTGCTCGCCGGTGGCCGGGCGCCGGGAGCCATCGAACTGCCGGTGCCGACCGCGGAGGCGGCCATCGAGCCGGTCCTTCGCATCGCGAGCGTCTACCGCCTGCTGGCGCGCCTCGCGCTGCGCCGCGGCGTCGATCCGGACCAGCCGCCGCACCTGCGCAAAGTCACCGAGACCGTCTGATGCCGGTCGTCCTGCGGAACGCCCGCGTGCTCGGTCCCGGTGGCTGGCACGACGGCGGCATCGCCATCGACGCGGGGCGCATCATGGCGCTGCTGCCGCCCGGCGAGCGCGGGCCGCACGGCGCACGCGAGATCGACCTCGGCGGGCGGCTGATCCTGCCCGGTTTCGTCGACACTCAGGTCAACGGCGGCGGTGGCGTCCTCTTCAACGACGAGCCGACGCGCGAGGGCATCCGCGCGATCGGCCGTGCGCACGCGGCGTTCGGCACGACGGCCTTTCTGCCGACCCTCATCAGTGACCACCCCGCGGTGATCGAGCGCGCGTGTCTCGCCGTCGACGCGGCGATCGCGGACGAGGAGCCCGGCGTCGCCGGCATCCATGTCGAGGGACCGGTCCTCGCCGGCGCACGCGCCGGCATCCACGACCCGAGCCGGCTGCGCGGTCTCGACGGGGACCTGCTCGACATCCTCTGCCGGCCGCGACGCGGCGTGACGCTGGTGACGCTCGCGCCCGAGCGGGTCCTGCCGGCCGATCTCGACCGGCTGCGTGCCGCGGGCGTCGTGCTGTCCGCCGGCCACAGCGCGGCGACCGCGAGCGAGGTCGAGACCGCACTCCGCCACGGGCTGAGCGGCTTCACGCACCTCTACAACGCGATGACGCCCACCACCGCGCGCGAACCGGGCGTCGTCGGCGCGGCGCTTGCCGATGACGGGAGCTACTGCGGCATCATCGTCGACGGCCGGCACGTCGATCCCCGCGTGCTGCGCCTCGCGTTACGCACCAAGCGCCACGACCGCTTCATGCTCGTCACGGACGCGATGCCGGTGGCCGGCACGGACCTTGGCGCGTTCACGCTGCAGGGCCGCACCATCACGGTCGAGGCGGACGCGTGCGTGGACGCGACCGGTCGGCTGGCAGGGACAGTGCTGACCATGGCGGCTGCCGTGCGTAACGCGATGCGCCTCCTCGGCCTGCCGCTCGAGTCTGCCGCGCGCATGGCAAGCGAATACCCGGCCCGCTTCCTGGGCCTTGCCACGGCGCACGGCGTGCTGGCGCCCGGCGCGCGGGCCGATCTCGTCATTACCGATCCTGCCGTCGGATCGCTCGAGACCTGGATCGGCGGCCGGCCCGTCTAGCCGGTAACGGACTCGGGTGCCGCGCCGATGACCGCGTTCGTGACGAGCGGCCGCGCCCAGAGCGCGACGCTGAGCACGATGCCGAAGGTCGCGTAGAGGAGCAGCATCCCGAGCCGCAGGCTGCCGCACTGGTCGCCGAGCCAGCCGATCAGCAGCGGCACGAGCGCGCCGCCCATGATGCCCGAGCACAGGATGCCGGCGAGCGGGCCGTGGTGCTGCGGTACCGAGTTGAGCGCGAGCGAGACGATCGTCGGCCACATGATCGAGGCGAAGAAGCCGACGCAGGGCAGGGCGATGACGGCCACCGAGGTCGGCCCGAAGAGGCCGAGCGACAGCGTCACGAGCGCGCCGAGCGAGAAGAGGAACAGCACCCGCCGGCTGTCGACGAGGCGCAGCAGCACC
>CAITAM010000573.1 GCA_903890265.1 uncultured Pseudomonadota bacterium
CGGCCCGTACTCGCGTTCGCGACGGGTTGACCCGTCCGGGGCAACGGCGGGACGCGGTCAGGCGGCGAGCGAGACCCGCTCGCAGAGTTGCCGGCACTCACGACAGGCCTTCTCGCAGTCCCGGCACTCGGGGTGCTGGCCGTGCTTCTTGCACTCGGCTTCGCAGTCGCCGCAGATGCCGGCGACCACCCGGGCGAGATCCTGGACGTGCGGTGAGTTTGCGGCCGCGAGTTCACGCAACGCCGTGCACGCCGCAATCGTGTCACGCACGGTCTTGGCGCAGAGCGCGAGTTCCTTGTCACCCTCGCCGAGCATCACGAGGCAGTGCGTGAGGCACGCATCGCCGGCGCTGATGCAGGCACTCGTCGCCGCGACGAGCGCCGTGTAGCGCGCGCCGGCGCCGTGGTGTTCATGCCCGTTGGGCATCGCCGCGCCCTGCCCGCCCGCGGCCTGAGCCTGGGCCTGGTCCTGAGCCACGGCCTGAGCCACCGAGGATTGACCGAGCGCCGTCGCCGCCGTTCCGAGCACGAGAATCTGTCTGCGGTTCATCGGTATCCCCACCCAAAGCAAGTCCGTCACTACATCGTGTGCGTTGGTTTGTCGCCGCCCAGTGCGCCCGCGAGGTAGTTCTCGATCTTCTTCTGCGTCGCGCCGCGGTCCTGGTCGCTGAACTGCACGCCGATACCCGCGACGCGCTTGCCCGCAGCGCCTTTCGGCGTTACCCAGATGACCCGCCCGGCGACCGGCAGCTTTTCCGCTTCGCCCATGAGGTTCAGCAGCATGAACACCTCGTCGCCGAGCCGGTAGTTGCTGTTGGTCGGGATGAACAGCCCGCCGTTCTTCACGAAGGGCATGTAGGCGAGGTAGAGCGCGCTCTTGTCCTTGATGGTGAGCGTCAGCAGACCGGGCTTGTTGAGCGGCTGGCGAATCATGGAGACCTCATGCACGAACGGGGGCTACGCAGTCGCTCAGTCGGCCGAGCACGGCCTCGAACACCATCGCCGCGTTGGCCGAGCCCCGCAGGAGCCCCTGGGCGCGATGCGTCTCGTCCAGGAGCCCGAACAGACCTTCAATATGTCGCGTCCGGGCCGGTGGTTGCAAGCGCGTGTCGGCAAGGCCCGGGGGCACGGCGCCGGCCGCCGCGTAAATGGCGGCCGTCGCCCAGCGCTCAAGCCAGGCGAGGCGCAGCTCGGGCCGCTCCTTGGCACAGATCTCGGCCGCCGCGATCCGGTCCACGCCACCGCGCGCGAGCCCGGCCACGAGATCGGCCATGTCGGCGGCCACGCCGTCGGCGCCGCTCTCGACCAGCTCGAGCGCCGCGAGCGGCGCGTTGTGGCAGAGGTCGAGCGCGCCAGCCCAGTCTGCCTCGCCGTACTCCGCGAGCCAGCGCAGTGCCACGTCCCGCCCGGGCGTGGGCACGGCCACGACCTGGCAGCGGCTGACGATGGTTGCCGGCAGACGGTCGGTGCGCTGCGCGACGAGCAGCAGCAGCGCCCCGTCGCCCGGCTCCTCGAGCGTCTTCAGCAGCGCGTTGGCGGAGGCCGTGTTGAGGCCGTCGGCCGGGTCCACGATCCCGACCCGCCGTCGGCCGCGGTACGCCGTGAGGCCGAGGGCGCCAATGAGTTCACGCACGGCGTCGATGCCGATCTGCTTCTTGCCAGGTTCGGGACTGACCCGGCGCAGGTCCGGATGGGAGCCGGCCGACTCGAGCGTGCAGCCGGTGCAGGCGCCGCACGGCGCCCCGCGCGGCGACTCGCAGAGCACGAGGCGCGCGACGTAGCCGGCGAGCGCCGCGGTCCCGGCCCCGACCGCGCCCTTGAAGAGCAGCGCGTGCGGCAGGCGGCCGC
>CAITAM010000574.1 GCA_903890265.1 uncultured Pseudomonadota bacterium
AACAGGGTCCACCAGTCGGCAGGCACCGTCTGCATCGGGTCGAGCGTTTGCGCGCGACCGGCCTCGCCGGCGCTTTCGACCGTGCGCGACGGTACCGGCGTGGGCGTGTAGCCCTGTTCGGACGGTGCTGCCGGCGGGGTCCAGTTCGGTCCGACGGCGCAGCCCGCGAGTACCGCCGCACCGACGAGCACGGCGCTCCAGCGGGGCCAGTGTCGCTGCGGAAGCGGCAACCTTGCGTTAGGGTCTGTCATCGACTTTCACTCCACTCGCTCACTTCGCGCAGCAGGTAATCCACGACGCGGCGCCGTTCATCCGCCGTAAACGGGGACAGGTTCAGCAGGTCGCTCATCAACAGCCCGTCGACCGCGAGATGCAGCATGGCGATGCGCTCGAACGACTGCGGGCAACAGGCCATCGCGTCAACGGTTTTGCGGTAGCTCTCGCGACAGGGGTTCAGCAGGCTCGGGTCACCGGCCGCAGCGGCCAGCATCGCCGCGCCCATCTCGCGCTTCTCAACGGACTTTTCGATCAGTGCCTGGATACGCCCCGCGACGCTGCAGGCGGCCGACGGCTCGGCGGCGCCGGGCGACCGGTCGGCGGCGTAGCGCGCCGCGCGCGCTTCCACGTCCTGAATGTGGCGGCGCACCATTCCGGTGAGCAGCGCGGCCTTGGTAGGGAAGTGGTAGAGCAGCCCGCCCTTGCTGACGCCGGCTTCCTGGGCCACCGCGTCGAGCGTCAGGTGCGCCGCGCCACGGGCGACGACCAGTCGCTCGGCGGCGTCGAGCAGCCGTTCGACGGCCGGCGGGGTGCTGTCAGGGCACGGGGTGGGGTTGGCGACCATACCGTCCGGACGGTACAGCGAGTCGCATCAAATGCGCAACCTCAACCCCGATTTAACAATTGCTGTTTTGCGGCGGGGTTCTTCAGTGGTGCCCGGCGGACCCGGCGTCCGCGGTCGCGGCAGGGCCGAGGGCCCCGCGCGCCACCCGGGCCACGGTGAGGCCCTGCACCAGGATCGAGAAGATGACCACCACGTAGGTCAGCAGCACGACGGTTTCGGCGTGCGGCCCCGGCGGCAGCGACAGGGCGAGTGCCACCGACACGCCACCCCGGACGCCGCACCAGGTCAGGACCTTGGCAGAGCCCGCCGGCAGGCGGAACCAGCCCGAAAGCAGCGCGACCGGCGCCCCGACCGTCAGGAACCGCGCCGCCAGCGTGATGACGATGGCAACCCCGCCGGCCACGAGGATCGGCAGGCTGAAGTTGAGGACGATCGCCTCGAGGCCGATCAGCAGAAAGAGCACCGCGTTCAGCACCGTATCCAGCAGTTCCCAGAAGGTATCGAGGTGCTGCCGCGTGGAGTCCGACATGGCCTCCGATCGCCCGAATTCACCGATGACGAGGCCGCACACGACCATCGCCAGCGGCCCCGAGACGTGCAGCGTGTGCGCGAGCGAGTAGCCGCCCATGACCGTCGCCACCGTAATGAGCACCTCGACCTGGTAGTCGTCGATGGTCTTCAGCATGTTGAAGCAGATGAGGCCGAGCACCGCGCCGTACGCGATGCCACCGAGCGCCTCGTGGGCGAACAGCGACAGGATGTCGTGACCGGAGGGATTGCGACCTTCGCTGATCACGGTCAGCAGCAGGGTCATGACGACCACCGCAACACCGTCGTTGAACAGCGATTCGCCGGCGATCGCGGTCTCGACGACCCGCGGCACCTTGGCAGCCTTCAGGACGCCGAGCACGGCAATCGGGTCGGTGGGCGAGATCAGCGCGCCGAAAGCAAGACAGTAGATAAACGGCAGGTCCATGCCGAGGGCATTCAGCACGTAGGAACTGGCGTAGCCCACGACGAACGTCGAGACGAGCGTGCCCACGACCGCGAGACCGAGCACCTGGAGCCGGTAATTGGCCAGCAGGCGCACGTCGACATGCAGCGCCCCGGCGAAGAGCAGGAACGACAGCATGCCTTCCATCACGACCGTGTGCAGGTCGATGGAGCGCACCAGCGTCTCGACCGCGACGCGCGCCGAATTCACCGGCCCGATGTAGAAGGAGCCGGCCACCGTCAGGATGACGGAACCGACGAGCGACAGCACCATCACCCCGATCGTCATCGGCAACTTCAGGTAGCGGTAATTGAGCCAGCCGGAAACGGCGGCCATCACCATCAGGGTCGCCAGGGCTTCATGCGTCGGCATCGGGAGAGTCCCCTTAAATTTGGCTGTTCTGTGGGGTAGTTCGGCCCGGCGGGCCGGCGTGGGCTGCGATGATAGCGGCAGTCGGGGCGCCAGCGCCCGCGCGCCGTGGAGCACCAGAGTCCCGTTCGGCTGAACCTGTACTGGGCAAACACCCCCTTAACCTAGAGTATTAGCCTGCAAAATCAAGGCCTAAGGGTGCAAAAACAGAGACAGACCGCAGCAGTTGTAAGATACTACAGTGTCTGCCCACAGCCGGATTGCCCCGGCCATGCGTCTCCCAGGGGCCGGGCATCCCCCATTGATGAGGCACCGTTGTAATGAGTGCGATGATGAAAGACGTCGGACCCGCGCTGGACACCGGCATGCGCGAGGTGTCGCCCGCGGCCACCGACCTGCCGGAGCTCACGGTCTTCGCTCTGCGGGACCGGCTCGCGCCCTACACCGTGAACCGTAATGGCCTCGCGGTCGTTCTCCTCCTTGTCGATATCGGTCTCTTCGTCGCCGGTCAGGCGCTCGTCCTGTCAGGGTACGGCTGGGCATCGCTCGTCGCCGGCAGCCTCTTTACGTGGATCGCGATCACGCGCCTTTTCGTCATCGGCCACGACGCCTGCCACGGCGCGTACACCAGCAAGCCCTGGCTCAACAAGCTTATCGGGCGCACGGCGTTTCTCGCCTCGCTGACGCCGTTCTCGCTCTGGCGTGTCGGCCACAACGTGGTGCACCACGGCTTCAACAACCTGCGCGGCCGCGATTTCGTCTGGGAGCCGCTGGATCCCGAGAGTTACGCCAAGCTGAGCCCGGGCCGGCAGCGCATGGAGCGCCTCTATCGCAGCGCCATTGGCCCCGGCATCTACTACGGCATCGAGATCTGGTGGACGCGCCTCTACTTTCCCGCCAAGCGCTACCTCGTCGCCTCGCGCGCCGAGTTCACGGCCGATTCGGCGCTCGTCACGGTCTTTGCCGCGCTCTGGATCGGCACCCTCGCCGCGGTCGGCATGCACCAGGGCCTTAACCTCTTCGCCGTCATCGGTCTCGGCTTCGTGCTGCCTTTCGTGCTCTGGAACTGGACCATGGGTCTCGTGATCTACCTGCATCACACCCACCCGGACGTGCCGTGGTTCGCCGACAAGCGCGCGTGGACCCGCGCGCGCGCCCAGGTGTCGGCCACGATCCACCTGCGCATGCCGACGTTCTTCAATGCGCTGCTGCACTACATCATGGAGCACCCGGCGCACCATCTGGACGCGAGCATTCCGCTCTACCACCTGCGGGCGGCGCAGCGGGAGCTGGAATCGCTGTTCGGCAATTGCCCGAACATCCGGTTCAGCGTCCGCGAGTACCTGCGGGTCGTCCGGACCTGCAAGCTGTTCGACTACGATCAGGGGGCCTGGGCCCCGTTCCCTCGCCGGGCCGCGTCCG
>CAITAM010000575.1 GCA_903890265.1 uncultured Pseudomonadota bacterium
CCAGCCGCGGCCGCAGCAGCGACCGGCACCGGCCGAACGGCCGCAGGCGCGGCCGATGCCGAGCAACCAGCAGGCGGCCGAACGCGGCCGCGCCAGCGTCGGGGGAGGCGGGACCCGTCCGGTGACGGCCAATCCGCACGGAGGCAAGCGATGAGCCGTTTCAGTGCAAGTTCGTGGGTGGTGCGCGGTCTCGCCGTGCTGGCCGTTGGCTTGGCCGCGCTGCCGTCGCTCGCCGCCGATCCGGCGCAGCTCGCCTTCAAGACCCCGGAAGCGGCCGTGAAGGCGCTCGTCAGGGCCGCGCGCGCGGCCGACGCGAAGCAGATGCTCGCGCTGTTCGGGCCGGGCTCGGAGGATCTCGTCGCGTCGGGCGATCCGGTGCAGGATGCGGGCGACCTGAAGAACTTCGCGCGCGCCTACGCCCGCCACCACCGGCTGATCGAGTCGACGCCGGACCGACGCGTGGTCGCGGTCGGCAGTCCCGAGTTCCTGCTGCCGGTGCCGCTCGTCAGGGCGGACGACGGCTGGCGCTTTGACGGCGCGAGCGGGGCCGCCGAACTCGTCTACGAGCGGATCGGGCGCAATGAACTCGGCGCCATCGCGACGCTGCTCGGCGGCGTCGAGGCCCAGCTCGAGTACCGGCGCCGCAACCCCGAGCGGCACGCGCCGCCGGTCTACGCCAAGCACCTCGTCTCCGAACCCGGCCGCAAGAACGGTCTGTACTGGCCCGCCGAGCGGCCGGACGAGCAGAGCCCGGCGGGCGAGCTCGTGGCACGCGCCTCGGACGAGGGCTACGGCGGCGGCACCGACGTCGCCTACCACGGCTACTACTTCCGGCTGCTGAAGGCCCAGGGTCCGTCGGCCTTTGGCGGCGCGAAGAGCTACGAGGTCGACGGCGAGCTCGCCGACGGCTTTGCCTTCGTCGCCTGGCCCGCCCAGTACCGGGCGAGCGGCGTCATGACCTTCATCGTCAACCAGGAAGGCGTGGTCTACCAGAAGGACCTCGGCGAGGACAGCGAGGCGATCGCCCGGGCCATGACCGCGTTCGATCCGGGCGAGGGCTGGGTCGTCGTCGACGGCACCTGACCCGGGCCCGGGCAGCGGCGGGGCGCTTCAGGCGTCGGATTCTTTTACAGAATCCGGCGCCCGGTTGCAGGTGGTCATTGAGCATCTGCTCGTAGTTTGTTGATAACAAAGTGAATTCGCTGAGGGGCCCTCCGGCCCCCGCGGGTCCCGCCCCGGCCGGGCGGGGCCGGGGCGGCGCGCCACGGTCCGCGGCACCGGCCGTTGTCGGTGATCCTTACATAGCGCGTGGGTCCTAACCCCGCACGCGCCGTTCCCACCGGCCAAGTCGTTGATCGAAGGGCCGAATTCTCCGGTGGCACGGAAGTTGTATTAGCCATGGCGAGAAGTGCGGCTTGCTCGCGTGTTCACAACTTTCGCTAGGGGATATCCATGAACAAATTTCTGACGGGTCTCGCGGGCGCTGCCCTCCTGACCGTTGCCGGCGCCGCCGGCGCCACCACCTGGGACTTCGCTGCCCAGGCCGCTTCCACCCCGGGCGCCAAGGCGTCGCCCTGGTCGTTCGGCAGCCCGGCCCTCCAGGCCTGGGGCTTCTTCGCCGACGGCAGCGCGGACAGCGTGTTCCTGAAGAACGAAGGCGCGGGCGAGACCGGCCTTGGTCTCGACAAGACCGATGACAACGAGATCGGGCCGACGAACGCGTACATCGCGCTCCTGATGCCGACCGCGTCGGTCGGTTCGACGTTCAAGATCAAGCTCGGCAGCCTCGCCGGTGGCGACGTCGCTGACATCTACAGCGCGAACTCGACCGGCACCAGCGGCCGCACGCTGCTCGGCGAAGTGTCGTCGGGTGCGGGCAACGTGAACGAAGCCTGGATCACCGTGACGCTGGCCGCTGGCGACCACTACCTCGACATCGTCGAGGGCAAGGGCAAGACGGCCGCTGCGAACATCCTCATCGAGTCGATCACCAGCGTGCCGGAACCGGCGGCGCTCGGCCTGATGGGTCTCGGTCTCGTCGGCCTTGTCGCTCTGAAGCGCCGCAAGAGCGCCTAAGACCCGCTGAGCTGACCGCACGGAGGCCTGGTCGCGGCAACGCGACCAGGCCTTTTTTATGGCCCGCGCCAGACCGGCCGGCACCCCTTAAGCCGCCGCCCGGCGCCTGTTTTCTCAGGCTTTCCCTTAGGCGCGACGCGGCGGCCTGAGGGCCCCGGTGAACCTCCCGTGACACCGGCCCCGAACCGCGACCTGCGGCACAGTCGGCACGGCGGCGCTCGACTAGCGTCCCGCCCGGCGTCGCACGGTCCGGCCTTCCCGGTCGTGGGCGTCCATCATCACCTTGGGAATGCACCGCCGCGTGAGCTCCTTGTTCCAGCCCAGCCACTGGCCGCAGAAAGACGCGCCGCGCTTCGCGCCGCTCATCGACCTCAGGGTCGGCGAGCTGCTCGGTCACCTCGCGATCGCGGGTGCGACGCCGGGCGCGACCCAGGCCCTGCACCCGGTCGGGCTCGCGGACACGCGCCACCGTGCGGTCGCGAACGAGGTCCTCATGGACCTCGAGTCGCTGCTGCGGGTCGCCGCGCTGGCGGCCAGCCAGCGCAAGCTCGTGCTGCCGGTTCCCGTCGAGTTCTTGCAGAGTGACACCGCGATCGAGCAGCTGGCCGGATTTGTCCTCGCGCTCGGCCTCGCGCCACGGGACTGCATCGTCGCCTGCCACGCCGAGTCCGCGCGCCGTCACGCGCTCGCGCTGCGGGAACGCCTCGCGCGGGCGGGGCTCGGGTCGGCGCTGCTCGATGTCGGCGGCGGCCACGGCGACCTCGTGGTCTGGGCGCAGCTGCGGCCGGACTTTGTCTGCATCGATCCCGCGCTCGTCGCCGGCATCGACTCGCAGGCCGAGCACCGCGAGTTCGTGCGCGCGATCGTCGATCTCGGCCGGGCGGTCGGCTCGCAGGTGGTGGCACTCGGCGTCACGGGCCTCGAGGTCTGCCGCGAACTCGCCGCCCTCGGCGTCGACGCGGCCGGCGGGCCCTTCGTCGGTGAACCCGTGCCATCGCCGCGCGACACGGGGTCGGAGCTCGGCGGCCCGCAGGTCTTTACCGAGACCCGTGTCGCGCTCACCGCCGAGCAGCTGGTCGTCGACTCCCTGCCGCTCGCGCCGGAAACGACCGTCAAGGAACTCGTGCGCCTGATCCACGCCGAGCCGCACCGCGACGCCTTCCCGGTCGTGGATCCCGCCGGGCACCCGCTCGGCATGATCTGGAAGAGCAGCTTTCTCCTGCTCTACAGCAAGCCGCTGCACCCCGAGGTCCTGAACCGAAAGCCCGTCACCGCGGTCATGGACACGGCGCCGCTGGTGATCGATTCGCGGCTGCGCCTCGAGCAGGTCAGCCGGCTCGTGACCCGCAAGTCGCACCGGCACCTCACCGAGCAGTTCATCATCGCGCGACGCGGCGTCTACGCCGGCGTCGGCCATACCATCGACCTCCTGCACCACCTCACGCGCCAGGAAGTCGAGGTGGCCGCGCACAGCAACCCGCTCACCGGCCTGCCGGGCAACGGCCCGATCAACGACGAGACCGAGCGGCTGCTGCGCAGCGGTGCGCGCTTCGTCGTCGCCCACGTCGACCTCGACGACTTCAAGCCCTTCAATGA